>NZ_LZLU01000062.1:0-117051 GCF_001673415.1 Mycobacterium sp. 1165196.3
TGGCCCCGACCCGACCGTCGGGCACGCGGGTGGACACCGCGACCACCACGCCGTCGCCGCAGTGCCGGCGCACCGCGTCGACCACCGCCGGCCCGGCGTTGCCCGACCCCAGCGCCTCGAGCACCACGGCCCGCGCCCCGGCGGCAACGCACGCATCGAGCGCCACGGCGTCGCTGCCCAGATAGGCCGCGACGATGTCGACGCGCGGTGCGCTGCCGGCCCGCGGCTCGCCGACGTACGGGCGGGTCTTGGGTCCGGACAGCCGCACGTCACCGGCGACGGTGCCGAGCAGCTGACCGGTGAAGCCGCTCAGGTCGTCGGTGGCCACCTTGCTCATGCCCAGCGGTTGCAGCACCCGCCCGGCGAAGCACAGCAGCACGCCCAGGCCGCGGGCGGCCGGGCTGGCCGCCACCGCCAGCGCGTCGCGCACGTTGCCCGGGCCGTCCGCGTCCGGCGCGTCGGCGCTGCGCATGGCGCCGGTCAGCACCACCGGGGCGTGGCCCGCATACGTCAGATCGAGCCACAGCGCGCTTTCCTCCATGGTGTCGGTGCCATGCAGGACCACCACCCCGTCCGCGCCGCCGTCGACCGCGGCCGTCACCGCGTCACGGATCCGGTCCCAGTCGGCCAGGGTCAGCTCCGAGCTGTCGACCGCCAACAGGTCAACCACGTCGACGTCGTGCTCCGCGGAGAAGGGCGCCGTCAGATCCGCCCCGCTGTAGGCGGGTCGGTGCACCCCGTCGGCGCCGGTGCCGGTCGATATCGTGCCCCCGGTGGCGATCACGGTGAGGCGGGCCATGCTTGGCATCATTGCGCATCGCCGCCGGGCGAACCTGGCTAGCCTGCGTGGGGCGGTAGGGGATGATGGGGAAGTGCCTGAAGAACCGACAAACTCGACTGAGCCGGTGACCTCAGCCGAACAGGCTGGTGAGGCCGCCCCGGCCCAGCGGGACGCGGAGCCCGACGCCGTCGCGCCGCCCGAAGCCGCGCCGCGGCGGCTGCGGCTGCTGCTGTCGATCGCGGCCATCGTGCTGGCCCTCGACGTCGTCACCAAGGTGCTCGCCGTCAAACTGCTGCCGCCCGGCCAGCCGGTGCCGATCATCGGCGACACGGTGACCTGGACGCTGGTCCGCAACTCCGGGGCGGCGTTCTCGATGGCGACCGGCTACACGTGGGTGCTGACGCTGATCGCGACCGGGGTCGTGGTCGGCATCTTCTGGATGGGGCGTCGCCTGGTGTCCCCGTGGTGGGCGGTGGGCCTGGGCATGATCCTCGGCGGCGCGATGGGCAACCTGGTCGATCGTTTCTTCCGCGCCCCCGGCCCGCTGCGCGGGCACGTCGTGGACTTCCTGTCGATCGGCTGGTGGCCGGTGTTCAACGTCGCCGACCCCTCGGTGGTCGGCGGCGCCATCCTGCTGGTGGTGTTGTCGATCTTCGGGTTCGATTTCGACTCGGTCGGCCGGCGCACCGCCGCCGACCGGCGCAAGGACGAGGACGACGCCGGAGACGGCGCGGGTGAGTGACCGCTCGATGCCCGTCCCGGAGGGACTGGCGGGCATGCGCGTCGACGCCGGACTGGCCCGGCTGCTGGGGCTCTCGCGCAGCGCGGCGGCCGCGATCGCCGAGGACGGCGGCGTCGAGCTCGACGGCGTGCCGGCCGGCAAGTCCGACCGGTTGACCGGCGGCGCCTGGCTGCAGGTGCGCCTGCCCGAAGCGCCCGCGCCCCTGCAGAACACGCCGGTCGACGTCGAGGGCATGACGATCCTGTACTCCGACGACGACATCGTCGCGGTCGACAAACCGGCGGCGGTGGCCGCGCACGCCTCGGTGGGCTGGACCGGGCCCACGGTGCTCGGTGGCCTGGCCGCCGCCGGCTACCGGATCACCACCTCGGGGGTGCCCGAGCGGCAGGGCATCGTGCACCGCCTCGACGTCGGAACGTCCGGGGTGATGGTCGTGGCGCTGTCCGAGCGCGCCTACACCTTGCTCAAGCGGGCGTTCAAACAGCGCACCGTCGACAAGCGCTATCACGCGCTGGTGCAAGGACATCCGGACCCGTCCAGCGGGACCATCGACGCGCCGATCGGGCGACACCGCGGCGGCGAATGGAAGTTCGCGGTCACCAAGGACGGCCGGCACAGCCTCACCCACTACGACACCGTGGAGGCGTTCGTCGCCGCCAGCCTGCTCGACGTGCACCTGGAGACCGGCCGCACGCACCAGATCCGGGTGCATTTCTCCGCGCTGCATCACCCGTGCTGCGGCGACCTGGTCTACGGCGCCGACCCCAAGCTCGCGAAAAAGCTTGGGCTGGAACGGCAATGGCTACATGCTCGGTCGCTGTCATTCGCCCATCCGGCCGACGGCAGGCGGATGGAGATCGTCAGCCCCTACCCGCCCGACCTGCAACACGCGCTGGACGTGTTGCGCGACGAGGGCTGACTCACGCCGGCTTGCGGGCCTCGACGAGCAGGCGCACGGAGTGGCCGACGAACGGCCCGTCGGATTCGATGCGCTCGTGCAGTTCGGCCAGCCGGTCCCGGTACCGCTGCACGGTGAAGTCGGGCACCGTCCAGATCACCTTGCGCAGGAAGTACACGACGGCGCCGATGTCGAAGAACTCGGCGCGCATCCGCTCCATGCGGATATCGACGATCTGCAGCCCGGCCGCCTCGGCCTGCGCGCTCACCGCGTCCGGGTGAAACTCGGCCCATTTCTCCGGCTGCGGCCCGATGAAGTACTCGACCAGCTCGCCCATGGTGGCCGGACCGATGTGCTGCGCGAAGTAGGTGCCGCCGGGGCGCAGCACGCGCCGTATCTCCGACCACCAGACGGAGATCGGGTGGCGGGTGGTCACCAGGTCGAACGCCTCGTCGCCGAATGGCAGCGGCGGTTCGTCCCGGGTGGCGACCACCACCACACCGAGCGGATGCAGGCGCCGGGTGGCCAGCGCCGCGTTCGGGGGCCACGTCTCGATGGCCGCCATGGTGGGCGGGAACGGCGCCGCGCCGGACAGCACTTCACCGCCTCCGGTGTGAATGTCGAGCGCGGCCGACACCGCGGCCAACCGCTCCCGCAACAGCCGCTGGTAGCCCCACGACGGGCGCTCCTCGGTAGCCCGGCCGTCCAGCCACGAGAAATCCCAGCCGTCCAGCGGGGCGGCGTCGGCCTCCGCGATCAGTTCGTCAAATGTGCGCCGCATGCCACGCATGCTAGGCACTGCTGCTCGCCGGCAAGCCGAGATCGCCGCGATGGCGGCGATGGCCGTGGTGGGCGCCGGCCGCGATCCGGGGGAGCGGTCAGACCGTGACCTTGCCGGCGTCACCCGTGGCGATCTCGGGCGCCAGCGGTGCGATCGCGCCGAGTATCTCGGTGACCGTCTCGGACGGCACCCCGGCGGCGGCCAGCGCGTCGGCCAAATGCCCGGCCACCAAACTGAAGTGGTGCATGGTGATCCCGCGGCCCTGGTGCACCTGCTTCATCGGCGCGCCGGTGTAGGGCTCCGGGCCGCCCAGGGCGGCGGCGAAGAACTCCGTCTGCTTGCCCTTGAGGCGGTTCATGTTCGTGCCGGTGAAAAAGCCGGACAGCTGATCGTCGGCAAGCACCCGGACGTAGAAGTCCTCGACCACGACTTCGATCGCCTCGTGCCCACCGATCCGGTCGTAGATGGATGCCGGTGCGGCCTTGCGGAAGCGCGCCAGAATTTTCATAAGCACGATTGGAACATCTCGGCGTTGCCCGTCGGTTTATGCGCGATCACGCCCGGATTGCCTTGTGTAACAGCGGGATTGCCCGCCGCTGGCGGACGTTCTCGGCGAACCGTGAGAGTGGGAGCCGGGACCCATGACCGCAATCCGCGTCAAGGTGAGGCGAACATGTCCTAGGTTGGCTTCATGATGCACATCACATCACTCGCGCAGCCCCGCAATACGGTCGTGGCCATCGGGCAGGCCAGTTGCGGTCGGGGGGCTCACATCATCAGGAGCGAATGCCGATGAACCTTGGTGACTTAACGAACTTGGTGGAGAACTCGCTCGGAAACCTGGTGGAAAAGCCGCTCGCGGCGGTCTCGCACATCGTGAACACCCCGAACTCCGCCGGCCGGTATCGGCCGTTCTATCTGCGCAACCTGCTCGACGCGGTCCAGGGGCGCACGCTCGAGGACGCCGTCGCGGGCAAGACCGCGCTGATCACCGGGGGATCCTCCGGCATCGGCGAGGCCGCCGCGAAGAAGATCGCGGAGGCCGGTGGCACGGTGGCGCTGGTGGCGCGCACCCGGGAGAACCTCGAGAAGGTCGCCGACGAGATTCGCGACAACGGCGGCACCGCCCACGTCTACCCGTGCGACCTGTCCGACATGGACGCCATCGCCGCCATGGCCGATCAGGTGCTCGAGGACCTGGGCGGTGTCGACATCCTGATCAACAACGCGGGCCGCTCGATCCGGCGCTCACTCGAGCTGTCCTACGACCGGATCCACGACTATCAGCGGACCATGCAGCTGAACTACCTCGGCGCCGTCCAGCTGATCCTCAAGTTCATCCCCGGCATGCGCGAGCGGGGATACGGGCACGTCATCAACGTCTCCTCGGTCGGCGTGCAGACCCGCGCGCCGCGCTTCGGCGCCTACATCGCCAGCAAGGCCGCGCTGGACAGTCTGTGCGACGCGCTGCAGGCCGAAACGGTGAACGACGACGTCCGGTTCACCACCGTGCACATGGCGCTGGTGCGCACGCCGATGATCAGCCCCACCACGCTCTACGACAAGTTCCCGGCGCTCACACCCGAGCAGGCCGCCGGGGTGATCGCCGACGCGATCGTGCACCGGCCGCGCCGGGCCAGCTCACCGTTCGGGCAGTTCGCGGCCGTCGCCGATGCGCTCAACCCGGCGGTGATGGACCGGGTGCGCAACCGGGCGTTCGCCATGTTCAGCGACTCCAGCGCCGCCAAGGGAGATGAATCATCGAGCGACGCAACGGAATTCGATAAGCGCAGCGAGAACTTCGTGCGGGCGACCCGCGGGATACATTGGTGAGACCATGAGCCTTCCAAAACCTGACCTGCAGACCACCGTTGTCATCACCGGCGCCTCGTCGGGTATCGGCGCCGAACTGGCCCGCGGGTTGGCCCGTCGCGGCTTCCCGCTGCTGCTGGTCGCGCGCCGGCGCGAGCGCCTCGACGAACTGGCCAATGAGGTGGGCCAGGAGTACTCCGTGGCCGTCGAGGTGCTGCCGCTGGATCTCAGCGACAGCAAGGCCCGCGCCAAACTGGCGGGCCGGC
Organism: Mycobacterium sp. 1165196.3; assembly: GCF_001673415.1. Taxonomy (NCBI): domain Bacteria; kingdom Bacillati; phylum Actinomycetota; class Actinomycetes; order Mycobacteriales; family Mycobacteriaceae; genus Mycobacterium; species Mycobacterium sp. 1165196.3. The sequence goes on from NZ_LZLU01000062.1 coordinate 5,281, forward strand.
TGCGCACCGAGCCGATCGCCGGCCTGTGCAACAGCGCCGGTTTCGGCACCAGCGGGGTGTTTCACGAGTTGCCGCTGGAGCGCGAGAGCGAAGAGGTGACGCTGAACGCGCTGGCGCTGATGGAGCTCACCCACGCGACGCTGCCGGGCATGGTTTCCCGCGGGGCGGGCGCGGTGATGAACATCGCGTCGATCGCCGGGTTCCAGCCGGTTCCCTACATGGCGGTGTACTCGGCCACCAAGGCCTTCGTGCAGACGTTCTCCGAGGCGGTGCACGAGGAGTTACACGGCACGGGCGTGTCGGTGACCTGCCTGTGCCCGGGACCGGTGCCGACCGAGTGGGCCGAGATCGCCAACGCCGAGCGGTTCAGCATCCCCATCGCGCAGGTCGCGCCGCGCGACGTTGCCGAGGCGGCCATCGTCGGCATGCTGTCCGGCCGTCGCACGGTGGTGCCCGGGGTGGTGCCCAAGGTGGTCAGCACCGGCGGCCGGTTCGCGCCGCGCAGCCTGCTGTTGCCCGGCATCCGGATCGGCAGCCGATTCCGCGGCGGGCCCAAGAGCTGAGCGGGTCGCCGGGTCGGGGCCCGTCTCGCATCAACGAGTCAGACCGCGACACTGAACCTACGTACGCGACACGCCGAGACGGGTGTGCGTAGATGCAGTCTCGCGGAATATGGGAGCCCGCCGCGGCGCAAGTGCCGGATGAGGCCGGGCGCTAGGCTCGGGCGGTGGCTGCTGTGGACCTGACCGCCGATGTCCCGATGACCCCGCAGGACATGTGGGACCACGTCTCCGACCTGTCGGACCTGGGCGACTGGCTGACCATGCACGAGGGATGGCGCAGCGAGCTGCCCGACGAGATCGCCGAGGGCACCGAGATCGTCGGCGTGGCGCGGGCCAAGGGTTTCCGCAACCGGGTGACGTGGACGGTGACCACCTGGGACCCGCCGCACGAGGTGGCGTTGTCGGGGTCCGGCAAGGGCGGCGCCAAATACGCCGTCACCCTCACCGTGCGACCCACCGGCGAGGGCTCGACGCTGGGTCTGCGGCTGGAACTGGGCGGACGGGCGTTGTTCGGCCCGGTGGGCTCGGCGGCGGCGCGCGCCGTCAAGGGCGACATGCAGAAGTCGCTGAAGAACTTCGTCGAGTTATACGCCAACGACTGATCCGTGGCGTTCGCAAGCGCGCCGAAGCCGGGCGCGGCGGGTCGTCGCCAATAAACACAGACACACGCGGCGACACGCCCAACCAGTGTCGGTCCGCGGTCCTAGACTGGCGTCCCTATGAACCACTCGTCCTTCGTGCACCTGCATAACCACACCGAGTATTCGATGTTGGACGGTGCCGCGAAGATCGGGCCGATGCTCGCCGAGGTGGACCGGCTGCAGATGCCGGCGGTCGGGATGACCGACCACGGAAACATGTTCGGCGCCAGCGAGTTCTACAACGCGGCGACCAAGGCCGGGATCAAGCCCATCATCGGCGTCGAGGCCTACATCGCGCCGGCCTCGCGCTTCGACACCCGCCGGATCCTGTGGGGCGACCCGGGCCAGAAGTCCGACGACGTGTCCGGCAGCGGCTCCTACACGCACATGACGATGGTGGCCGAGAATGCCACCGGCCTGCGCAACCTGTTCAAGCTGTCCTCGCTGGCGTCGTTCGAGGGCCAGCTCGGCAAGTGGTCGCGGATGGACGCCGAGATCATCGCCGAACACGCCGAGGGCATCATCGCCACCACCGGCTGCCCCTCGGGCGAGGTGCAGACCCGGCTGCGGCTGGGCCACGAGCGCGAGGCGCTGGAATCGGCCGCCAAGTGGCGCGAGATCTTCGGCGCCGACAACTACTTCCTGGAGCTGATGGACCACGGCCTGTCCATCGAGACCCGGGTCCGCGAAGGGCTGCTCGAGATCGGCCGCAAGCTGGGCATCCCGCCGCTGGCCACCAACGACTGCCACTACGTCACCCGCGACGCCGCCCACAACCACGAGGCGCTGCTGTGCGTGCAGACCGGCAAGACGCTCTCGGACCCGAACCGGTTCAAGTTCGACGGCGACGGCTACTACCTGAAGTCGGCCGCCGAGATGCGCCAGATCTGGGACGACGAGGTGCCCGGCGCCTGCGACTCCACCCTGCTGATCGCCGAGCGGGTGCAGCCCTACGACGACGTGTGGGCGCCGCGCGACCGGATGCCGATCTTCCCGGTGCCCGAGGGACATGACCAGGCGAGCTGGTTGCACCACGAGGTGATGGCCGGGCTGGCGCGCCGGTTCCCGTCCGGCGTCGGCCAGGACTACGTCGAGAGGGCCGAGTACGAGATCAAGGTCATCTGCGACAAGGGCTTCCCGTCCTACTTCCTGATCGTCGCCGACCTGATCAACTACGCACGCTCGGTGGACATCCGGGTGGGGCCGGGGCGTGGCTCGGCGGCGGGCTCGCTGGTGGCCTACGCGCTGGGCATCACCAACATCGACCCGATCCCGCACGGTCTGCTGTTCGAGCGTTTCCTCAACCCGGAGCGCCCGTCGGCACCCGACATCGATATCGACTTCGACGACCGTCGTCGCGGGGAGATGGTGCGCTACGCCGCCGAGAAGTGGGGTTCGGACCGCGTCGCGCAGGTCATCACCTTCGGCACCATCAAAACCAAAGCGGCCCTGAAGGATTCGGCCCGCATCCACTACGGCCAGCCCGGCTTCGCGATCGCCGACCGGATCACCAAGGCGCTGCCGCCGCCGATCATGGCCAAGGACATCCCGCTGTCGGGCATCACCGACCCCAACCACGAGCGCTACAAAGAAGCCGCGGAGGTCCGCGGTCTGATCGAGACCGACCCGGACGTGCGCACCATCTACCAGACCGCGCGCGGCCTGGAAGGCCTGATCCGCAACGCCGGCGTGCACGCGTGCGCGGTGATCATGAGCAGCGAGCCGCTGACCGAGGCCATCCCGCTGTGGAAGCGGCCCCAGGACGGGGCGATCATCACCGGCTGGGACTACCCGTCGTGTGAGGCCATCGGCCTGCTGAAGATGGACTTTTTGGGCCTGCGCAACCTGACGATCATCGGCGACGCGCTGGAGAACATCAAGTCCAACAGGGGAATCGACCTCGACCTGGAGTCGGTGCCGCTCGACGACAAGCCCACCTACGAGCTGCTCGGCCGCGGCGACACCCTGGGCGTGTTCCAGCTCGACGGCGGGCCGATGCGGGATCTGTTGCGCCGCATGCAGCCCACCGAGTTCAACGACATCGTCGCGGTGCTGGCCCTGTACCGCCCGGGGCCGATGGGCATGAACGCCCACAACGACTACGCCGACCGCAAGAACGGTCGTCAGGCGGTCAAGCCGATCCACCCGGAGCTCGAGGAGCCGCTGCGCGAGATCCTGGCCGAGACGTACGGCCTGATCGTCTACCAAGAGCAGATCATGTTCATCGCCCAGAAGGTCGCCTCGTACACGATGGGCAAGGCCGACGCGCTGCGCAAGGCGATGGGCAAGAAGAAGCTCGAGGTGCTCGAGGCCGAGTACAAGGGCTTCTACGAAGGCATGACCGCCAACGGCTTCTCCGAAAAAGCGGTGAAAGCCTTGTGGGACACCATTCTTCCGTTCGCCGGGTACGCGTTCAACAAGTCGCACGCGGCCGGCTACGGGCTGGTCTCCTATTGGACGGCCTACCTGAAGGCCAACTATCCGGCCGAGTACATGGCCGGCCTGCTGACGTCGGTGGGCGACGATAAGGACAAGGCCGCGGTCTACCTGGCCGACTGCCGCAAGCTCGGCATCACGGTGCTGCCGCCGGACGTCAACGAGTCCCTGGTGAACTTCGCCTCGGTGGGGCGCGACATCCGCTTCGGACTGGGCGCGGTGCGCAACGTCGGCGCCAACGTGGTCGGCTCGCTGATCGGCACCCGCAACGGCAAGGGCAAGTTCACCGACTTCTCGGACTACCTGAACAAGATCGACGTGGCGGCCTGCAACAAGAAGGTCACCGAGTCGTTGATCAAGGCCGGCGCCTTCGACTCGCTGGGGCATGCCCGCAAGGGCCTGTTCCTGGTGCACACCGACGCGGTCGACTCGGTGCTGGGCACCAAGAAGGCCGAGGCCATGGGCCAGTTCGACCTGTTCGGCGGTGGAGAAGATGGGGTCGGCTGCGATTCCGTGTTCAACATCAAGGTGCCCGACGACGAGTGGGAGGACAAGCACAAGCTCGCCCTGGAGCGAGAGATGCTGGGGCTCTACGTGTCCGGGCACCCGCTGAACCAGGTGGCGCACCTGCTGACCGCTCAGGTCGACACCCAGATCCCGGCCATCCTCGACGGCGATGTCCCCAACGACACCCAGGTGCGGGTGGGTGGCATCCTCGCGTCGGTCAACCGGCGGGTCAACAAGAACGGGATGCCTTGGGCGTCAGCCCAATTGGAGGACCTCACCGGTGGCATCGAGGTGATGTTCTTCCCGCAGGCCTACTCGGTGTACGGGGCCGACATCGCCGACGACGTCGTGGTGCTGATCAAGGCCAAGGTCTCGCTGCGCGACGACCGCGTCGCGCTGATCGCCAACGAGCTTGTGGTGCCGGACTTCTCCAATGCCCAGCCGAACCGGCCGCTGGCGGTCAGCCTGCCGACGCGCCAGTGCACCATCGACAAGGTCACCGCGCTCAAGCAGGTGCTGGCCCGCCACCCCGGCACGGCGCAGGTGCACCTGCGGCTGATCAGCGGAGACCGCATCACCACGCTGGAACTGGATGCCTCGCTGCGGGTTACGCCGTCGCCGGCGCTGATGGGCGACCTCAAGGCGCTGCTCGGCCCCGGCTGCCTGGGCGGCTAGGCGCTTCGTCGGATCACCGATCTCCGCGAGTGTGAAGTTGGTTTCACGCTCGCAACCGAACGTGAAGCTGGTTTCACACTGGGCGCCGGCGCTAGGCGCTCAATCCCAGCACGGCCTGGTGGTCGTGGGTCGGGACGATCGTGACCGCGTGACGCGCCAGGTGCAGTCGGTGCAGGGTCTTGAAGGTCTGCTCGCGATCCTCGTCCACCAAAAGACCCGGATAGCTTGACTTTTGGCGGAGCATCTCGATCTGCATGGCGTGCCAGGCCGCGTCGCCGGCGATCAGGATCCAGCCGCGTCCCGTGTGGGCGAGCACCCCGACGCTGCCCGGGGTGTGCCCGGCGAGGTCGACGAGCAGCACGGACTGGTCCCCGAAGAGGTCGTGGCTTCGGGTGAAGGTGAGCACCGGCGGCCCGTCCAGCTCGTACTCGACAACGGGCCTGCCGCGCAATGAATCCCGCACGCCGCCGACGGGCGCGACGGGCCCGGCGCCGATCCAGTCGCGTTCGGTGCGGTGCAGGTGCACGGGCAGCCCGGGCAGGTCCAGCAGGCCCGAGACGTGGTCCCAGTGCGCGTGGGTGGGCAGCGCGAAATCCAACGGCGCGGCAATGGGCGCCCGGCCCAGCGCGGTGATGGTGGGGACGGTGTCGGCCGGGGGACGGACCGCGACCCGCAGCGCCGCGGGCAGTTGGGCGATCGCTCGTCGCTCGACGTCGACGCACACGGCGGGGTCGACGATGAAGGTGGCCTGCGGGTGCCCGACCACGAACGACGTCAGCGAGTTCTCGATGCGCGCCGGCGTGAAGGCGCCCTCGACAATCGCCGCGGTCGGCACCGACCGCGGCACCTGGGGCAGCGCGGTCACCGTCACGGTGCGGCCGGGCGTCGGTAGCCCGGCGTCGGCGACGCTGCGGATGAACCGCTCGTCGGGCCGCCGCGGGCGCACCATGCCGAGCACCAGTCCCGCTGCGGCGCTGCAACATTGGCGGATCCCGGGGGAGCGGACCGGGTCGGCCACCGGCGGGTGTGTCATGGCAGCTCCACCCGCACGATGACGCTGCCCGGCCACACCCCGCGGTCGCGGGCGCGCCGCAGCTTCTCTCTCGCGCACAGGTCTTGGTGCACGTTGGTCACGCCGGGAACCTTGATCAGCGGCACGATGTTCCATTGCCAGCCGTAGCGCCGGTGCAGTACGTGGTTGGCGCGTTCGGCTTCGGCGCCGGAGAGCACTGTGGCCCGGCCGGCGACCGTCGTGGCGCCCTGACGCGGCCGGCCCCGGTAGTCGCAGGCCGCGAGTTCGACGTCGCGGCGCGCGGCCAGCCGCCGGGTCTTCGGGCCCACCTTGGTGCGGAACAGCAACCCGCCGTCGTCGAAGGCGAACCAGATCGGGGTGTCGACGGGGCTGCCGTCGCGGCGAAACGAGCGCAGCAGGGCGTAGCGAGACTCGCTGAGTTCTCGAGGGATGGTCATGACCACAGTCAAGGACTTAGAGTTGACTCGAAGTCAAGCACTGAAGTCCCGGGAGGCCGCGATGGCGCCGAGCCTGACGATCGGTGAGGTGGCGCGCCAGGCCGGGGTGGCCGCGACGGCGTTGCGCTACTACGAGCAGATCGGCCTGGTGCCGGAGCCGGCGCGGCTGGGCGGCCAGCGCCGCTATGACGACTCGATTCTGGCCCGCTTGGAGGTGATCGCGCTGTGCAAGGCCGCCGGTTTCTCGCTCGAGGAGATCCAGCTGCTGTTCGCCGACGACGCGCCGGGGCGGCCGGTCAGCCGCGCCCTGGCCAAGGCCAAACTCGCCGAGATCGACGCGCAGCTGGAGTCGCTGGCCCGCGCGCGGGCCGTCATCGAATGGGGAATGCGCTGCACGTGCCCCTCAATTGACGCTTGTACCTGTGGCATTCACCCACCGCACACCGGCAAGGAGCCCGCATGACCCAGCATCCCATCGCCGTGCGGAACTTCTCGCACGTCTGCGTCGGCGTCTCCGACATCGAGGCCTCGTTGGCCTTCTACACCGCGGTGCTGGGCATGGACGTGGTGTTCGACGTCGAACTCGAGGGCGCCGCACTGGATTCGGTCACCGGCGGTGCCGCCCAGCGGGGCCGCATGATCGGCGGGCTGATCGGGGCCGCGATGGTGGAGCTGTTGTCGCTGGGCGCCGTGCCCGAGTGCCCGAGCGGTCCGCACCTGGGTTACACCAACATGTCGTTTCGCGTCGACGATCTCGACGCCACCTTCGACACCGTCACCCGCCACCACCCGGGCGTGCGGGCCGACCCGCCCGTCGACATCGGGGGAGTGCGGATGTTCTTCGTCTACGACCCGGACGGCACGCCGATCGAGCTGGTCGAGCTGCCCGGCGGCGCGACGAGCACGGTGCAGCTGTGGCGCCCCGGGTCGTGACCCGGCCCCGCCGGCGAAGTCGCGCGATATGTTCCCCGCCCCTGTGCTCGGACGTAGGCTCACGAAGGCGATGCTGATGCGGCGGCGAGGAGGACGGACATGACGACAGGGCAGGCCCCGGCCACCTTGTGCGAGGCGTTCCAGCGCACCGCGTCGATCGACCCCGAGGCCGTCGCGCTCCGGACGCCCGGCGGCGCCCGGACGCTGACGTGGCGGGAACTCGCGGAGCAGGTGCGCAAGGTCGCCGCCGGCCTGGCCGGTCTTGGGGTCCGGCGGGGCGACACGGTGTCGCTGATGATGGCGAACCGGATCGAGTTCTACCCGTTCGAGATCGGCGCCCAACACCTTGGGGCCACATCGTTTTCGGTGTACAACACGTTGCCCGCCGAGCAGCTGACCTACCTGTTCAACAACGCCGGCACCAAGATCGCGATCTGCGAGGAACAGTACGTGGACCGCATTCGCGCCAGCCGTGCACCCATCGAGCACATCGTGTGCATCGACGGTTCGCCGCCCGGCGCCATCTCGGTGGACGACCTGTATGCCGCCGCGCGCACGGATTTCGACTTCGAGGCCACCTGGCGGGCGGTGCAACCCGAGGACGTCGTCACACTCATCTACACCTCCGGGACCACCGGCAACCCCAAGGGCGTGGAGATGACGCACGCCAGCCTGCTGTTCGAGGCGCACGGGCTCGACGCCGTGCTCGGCAGCCGGTTCGGTGACCGGACCACGTCGTATCTGCCCTCGGCGCACATTGCCGACCGGATGATGGCCCTGTACCCGCTGGAGGTGTTCGGCACCCAGGTGACCGCCGTCGACGACGCGCGCGCCGTGGCGGCGGCGCTGCCCGACGTGCGGCCCACGGTCTGGGCCGCGGTGCCTCGGGTGTGGGAAAAGCTCAAGGCGGCAATCGAATTCGTCGTCGCCAGCGAGGCCGACGACGTCAAACGCCAGGCGCTGCAATGGGCGATGTCGGTGGCCGCCAGGCGCGCCGCCGCGCTGGCGGGCGGCGAGCCCGAGCCGGCCGAGCTGACCGCCGAGTGGGCCAAAGCCGATGAGCTCGTGCTGTCCAAGCTGCGCGAGCGGCTTGGGTTCGGCGAACTGCGCTGGGCCGTGTCCGGCGCCGCGCCGATCCCCAAGGAGACACTGGCGTTCTTCGCGGGGATAGGCATCCCGATCAGCGAGGTCTGGGGCATGTCGGAGCTCAGTTGCGCTGCCAGCGTGGCACATCCGGACGACACGCGGCTGGGCACCGTCGGCAAGCTGCTTCCCGGCCTGGAGGGCAGACTCGCCGAGGACGGCGAATTTCTGATCCGCGGTCCGCTGGTGATGAAGGGCTACCGCAAGGAACCGGCGAAGACCGCCGAGGCGATCGACGCCGACGGTTGGCTGCACACCGGCGACATCATCGAGCTCGACGCCGACGGCTACCTGCGCATCGTCGACCGCAAGAAGGAGCTGATCATCAACGCCGCCGGAAAAAACATGTCGCCGGCCAACATCGAAAACGCCATCCTGGCCGCGTGTCCCATGGTCGGGGTGATGATCGCCATCGGCGAGGGGCGGCCCTACAACACCGCGCTGATGGTCTTCGACGCCGACTCGGTCGGCCCGTATGCCGCCCAGCGCGGCCTGTCCGACGCCTCGCCCGCCGCCCTGGCGGCCGACCCGGAGGTCATCGCGCAGATCGCCGCCGGGGTGGCCGCGGGCAACGAGAAGCTGTCCCAGGTGGAGCAGATCAAGCGGTTCCGCGTCCTGCCCACCCTGTGGGAGCCCGGCGGTGACGAGATCACGCTGACGATGAAGCTCAAGCGCAAGCCGATCATGGCGAAATACGCCGAGGAGATCGAGCAGCTTTATGCGCCCGAATTGCATCCGGACGTGCACGAGCCCGCCGAGACCGCATCGGTGCAGCCGGCATGATCGGGGGACCGGCGGGCGCGGCCCGCGAAATAGGCCGGGTGGGGCTACGAAAGCTGTTGCAGCGCACCGGCATTGTCGAGGAGTCGACGTCGCCGCTGTCGACCGACCCGGCCGAGGTCGCCGATTTGCTGGGCGCGCCATGGTATGACGAGCGGCTGGGCAAGCTGGCCCACGAGCTGGGGCGCGACCTGGACAGCGTGCGCGCCGAGGCCGCAAGCTACCTGCGCGAGATGGCGCCCTCGCTCGACGAGCGGGCGGTGAAGGCCTGGCGCAGCTTCAGTTGCTGGCTGATGCGCGCCTACGACGTGCTGACCGACGAGGACCAGATCGCCCAGCTGCGCAAGCTGGATCGCAAAGCAACACTGGCGTTTGCCTTTTCGCATCGCTCCTATCTGGATGGGCTGCTGCTGCCCGAGGTGATCCAGGCCAACCGGCTCTCGCCCGCGCTCACCTTCGGCGGCGCCAACCTGAATTTCTTCCCGATGGGCGCCTGGGCCAAGCGCACCGGAACCATCTTCATCCGGCGCCAGACGAAGGACATTCCCGTCTACCGCTTCGTGTTGCGCGCGTACGCCGCCCAGCTGGTGCAAAACCACGCCAACCTGACCTGGTCCATCGAGGGCGGCCGGACCAGGACGGGCAAGCTGCGCCCGCCGGTGTTCGGGATTCTGCGCTACATCAGCGACGCCGTCGACGAAATCGACGGCCCCGAGGTGTATCTGGTGCCGACGTCGATCGTGTACGACCAGCTGCACGAGGTGGAGGCCATGACCACCGAGGCCTACGGCGCGACGAAGCGGCCCGAAGACTTCCGCTTCCTGATCCGGCTGGCGCGCCAGCAGGGTGAGCGGCTCGGCCGTGCGTACCTGGACTTCGGTGAACCACTGCCGCTGCGCAAGCGCCTCGAGGAGTTGCGTGCCTTACAAGAGTCCGGCGCCAGCACCGAGATCGAACGCATCGCGCTGGACGTCGAACACCGGATCAACCGCGCCACGCCCGTTACCCCGACCGCGGTGGTGAGCCTCGCACTGCTGGGCGCCGACCGCTCGCTGTCCATCAGCGAGGTGCTGGCCACCGTGCGCCCGCTGGCGAGCTACATCGCGGCGCGCAACTGGAAGGTGGCCGGCGCCGCCGACCTGACCAACCGCTCGACCATCCGCTGGACCCTGCACCAGCTGGTGGCCTCCGGCGTGGTCAGCGTGTACGACGCCGGCACCGAACCGGTCTGGGGCATCGGGGCCGAACAGCACCTGGTCGCCGCCTTCTACCGCAACGCCGCCATTCACATCGTGGTCGATCGCGCGATCGCCGAGACCGCGCTGCTGGCCGCGACCGAGGACGCCGAGGGCTCGGTGGACGGGCTGGTCCAGCCGAGCGCCGTGCGCGATGAGGCGCTGAAGTTGCGCGAATTGCTGAAGTTCGAGTTTTTGTTCTCCGCGCGAGCGCAATTCGAGAAGGAGCTCGCCGACGAGGTCCGCCTGCTCGGGCGGGTGGATGACACCAGCAAGGCGGCCAGCGCGGGCGACGTGCGCGGCCTGCTGGAAAAGGCCGACGTGCTGTTGGCGCACCTCGTGCTGCGCCCGTTCCTCGACGCCTACCACATCGTCGCCGACCGGCTCGCCGACTACGACGACGAATCGTTCGACGAGGACGCGTTTCTCGCCGAATGTCTCGAGGTGGGCAAGCAGTGGGAGCTGCAACGCAGGATCGCCAGCGCCGAGTCGAGGTCAATGGAGTTGTTCAAGACCGCGCTGCGATTGGCCCGGCATCGTGAACTGGTCGACGGCGTGGCGGACCTGGATATCGCCCGGCGGCGCCGTGAGTTCGCCGAGGAGATCGCCGCGGCCGTCCGCCGGGTGAACACCATTGCGGAGCTGGCCAGGGCCCAGTGATCGCTCGCTCTCGGCGGGCGGTGCGGTTCACAGACCGTTAACGTTTGGTCGCGATAGTGCGTTGGCGAAGTGGATGAGGGTCGGCGGTGTTCACCAGCGGCCGGTGAAGCGAGGATGTGATGACTGAGAAATCCAGCGGGCAACCCCGCCCCCTGATCGGGTACATCACCCACGACATCGCACCGCCGATCAGCCCCGCGCCGATCGGCCGGGAGTGGATGTCGGAGATCCGCCAGGGCTGGCCGCACCGGTGTCTGCCGATGCTGATCGCCAACCAGAGCGGCTGGGAGGTGCGCAACCGCAGCGCGTTCACCGCGACCTGGATGGGCGGCAATGACCGCACCAACCTGATGATCGCGCCCGACACCCGCGACAGCGGCCAGTTCCTGCCGTCGAGCCACTTCGGCTACGGCATCCTGACCTGGCACCTGCCCATCCTGTTCCGCACCCCGCCGGGCTACAACCTGCTGGTTCGCGGACCGGCCAATCATCCGAAGGACGCCATCTCCCCGCTGGAGGGCATCGTCGAAACCGATTGGTCCAGCTCGAGTTTCAGCATGAACTGGAAATTCACCCGGGAGTTCATGCCGGTGCGATTCGAGATCGACGAGCCGATCTGCATGATCGTGCCGCAGCGCCGGGCCGAGCTGGAGGAGTTCGCGCCTGAGCTGCGGCCCATCGAATCCGACGAGGAGCTGCACCGCAAGCACGAGCACTTCCTCGGCTCGCGCGGCGCGCTGGGCCGTGAACAGGAGGCCGCGGCCGGTGCGGCCAACGAGAAGGTGCCGTGGCAGGGCGATTACACGCGCGGCCGGCACAGCGACGGCGAGCCCGGCGCGGACGACCACCAGACCCGCCGCCGACTCCGGTCGTTCGTCGCGCAGCAGCCCGAGAACGCGGACTAGCGCGACATCATTGCGCGGGCAAGGGAATTGCCCACCGCCGCGTTGCTGATCGCCTCTGGCGCCTGCGCCGATGCGCCGGCCCACGCGATGTACCCGTCGGGACGCACCAGCACGGCGGGGCCGTAGTCGGCCCGCTCGGCCTGCACCATTCCGGGCGCCTCGACCGGGGCGGCGCCGTATTCGCGGATGAAGACGTAATTGCCACCGCGCTGCAGCTGCGTCAACCGCCCCTCGACGAGGGGGATCGCGGCGGCCCGGGTGCCGACCAGCCCGCGCCGGCCGTACCGCAACCCGGTGCCCGCGAAACTGCCGGCCACCAAGTCCTGCACGGCGGGAAGGTGAAGCAGTTTGGGCGCCAACAGGTTACGCAGCCAGATCGCGGGCCGCCGATGCAGCGTCGCGGCGCGGGCGATCATCCCCGACTGCACCAGCACCCGCTTGCCGATCGGATGGCGTTCGTCCTGGTAGGTGTCCAGCAGCGCGTCGTCGGCCCCGCCGAGCACGGCATCGAGCTTCCAGGCCAGGTTCGCGGCGTCCTGGATGCCGGTGTTCATGCCCTGGCCGCCCATCGGGGAGTGCACGTGCGCGGCGTCGCCGGCCAGGAACACCCGGCCGTGCCGGTACTGCGCGACTTGCCTTTCGTCGCAATGGAATCGCGACTTCCAGCCGATCTGGGTCACACCGAAGTCGGTGCCCATGGCGCGGGCGAGGACGTCGACGATCTCGGCGTCGTCGACGGGCGCGTCGTCGGGCAGTTGGTGGTCGCGGTCCCACACCAGGGCGCGGTACCACGAGCCGTCCGCGTCGTGCCGGTTGTAGGGAGCCAGGAAACCCAGCACGTCACCGGTGGTGCCCACCACCAGGCCGCCGCGGGCCGGGCCGTGGGCCAGCTTGACGTCGGCCAGCATCAACGAGGTCAGCACCGTCTTGCCGGGGAAGTCGGCGCCGAGCAGCGTCCGGACGGTGCTGTGGGCGCCGTCGGCGCCGATCACATACCGCGCCCGCCACGTCTGCCGGTGTGCGGGATCGCCGTCGCCCTTGGAGGGTCCGGCGGTGACGGTGACGCCCGCGGCGTCCTGCGCGAGCGCGACCACCTCCACGCCGCGCCGGATGTCGGCCCCCTCGGCCACCGCGTAGCGGCGCAGCGCGGCGTCGACGTTGGTCTGCGGGGTGATCAGGACGAACGGGTAGGCCGAGTCGAGCCGGGTCATGTCGAGGCGGGCCCTGGCGAACAGCGTCACGTCCGGTCCGCGCTGCCCGATCGCGAGCAGCTCGTCGGCCGCGCCGCGCGCGTCGAGGAGCTCTAGGGTCCGGGGCATGACGGCGAACGCGCGGCTGGTCGGGTTCTCGGCGGGCCAGCGCTCCAGCACGGTCACCGACCGCCCGGCGCGGGCCAGGTCGCCCGCGGCGGTCAGGCCGGTGGGGCCCGCGCCCACGACCAGGACGTCGACCTCGGGAACGGTGGTTGTACTCATCGGATCGCTCCTTCCGGTTGCGGGTACCAGCGACGGATGTCGCCGGGGGTGGCTTGCGCGGCGTGGTTGAAGACGAAGCGGCAACCGGGCTGGGTGTTGTGCGCGATGTTGACGATCGACTCGAACAGCAGGGTGTTGGCGGCGACCAGGCGGATCCCGGCGCCGATCAGCACGGCGTCGTAACGCTTGGCGCGCAGCCACGCGGCGGCCTTGTCGGCGCCGGCGGTGCCGAAGTCGATCAGGCAGTTGTCGACCCGGTAGCCCGCCGCGCGCAGGCCGGCGACGTTGGCGTCGTTGGCCGCCCGCAGCGCGTACCGCGACAGGCCCGCGAACTGGGCGAACTCCGGCGACGAGTAGTCGATGACGTCGGGATTTAGCCCGATCTGGATGACGGTCACGGTCATGTCTGGGTCTCCTCGCCGAGCCGGTTCAACAACTGTTGAACTCAACGTAAGCCCGGCTGCTAGCCATGTCAACAGTTGTTGAACTAGAATTTCGGCATGCCCGGTAAGACCCGCGACGGCAAGGTCACCCGCGCGACGATCCTGAGCGCCGCGCGGACCCTGTTCTCCACCCACGGCTTCGAGCGGACCACCATCCGTGCGATCGCGGCCGAGGCCGGCGTCGACCCGGCGCTCGTCATGCACTACTTCGGCAACAAGGCCGACCTGTTCGCCGCGGTCTCGCGGCTCGAGATCACCTTCCCCGACCTCACCGGCGTCGCCCCGGAACGCATCGCCGACATCCTGGTGCCGTTCCTCATCCGGGTATGGGATCCGGGCGGGCCGTTCCTGCCGCTGCTGCGCGCGGCCGCGACCAACCGGGTGGCCGCCGACGCGCTACTGGAGGTGTTCGTCGAAAAGGTCGCCCCGGCGCTGACCACCATCACCCCCGACCGGGCCGCCGAGCGGACCGCGATGGTGGGATCGCAGGTGCTGGGAATCGCCATGGCGCGCAATGTCGTTGGGGTGCCCGCGCTGGCCGCGATGGACGACGCGACGCTGACCGAATGGCTGCGCCCGGTGCTGGCGCACTACCTCACCGGCTCGACCCGCGCCTAGAGTGAATGGCATGCCGCTTACCGGAGAATACGAACCGTCGCCGTTGGATTGGTCTCGCGAGCAAGCTGACAAATACGCCGAGTCGGGGGGCGCCGAGGCCGCCGACATGAAGGGCAAGCCGATCATCCTACTGACCACGGTCGGCGCCAAGACCGGCAAACTGCGCAAGACGCCGCTGATGCGCGTCGAGCACGACGGCCAGTACGCGGTCGTCGCCTCCTTGGGCGGGGCGCCGAAACATCCGGTCTGGTACTACAACATCAAGAAGAATCCCCGCGTCGAGCTGCAGGACGGCTCGGTGACCCGCGATTACGACGCCCGCGAGGTCTTCGGCGACGAGAAGGCGACTTGGTGGGAGCGCGCCGTGGCGGCCTGGCCCGACTACGCCGAGTACCAGACCAAGACCGACCGCCAGATCCCGGTGTTCGTGCTGACCCCGATCGACTGAATTCCGGAGTTGGTCGGCCGCCGTGGCACCATTGATCAGTGTCCGCCGAATTGAGCCAGAGTCCGAGCGTCTCGCCGCTGTCCGCGGCTGACATCGACGGCGCGGCCAAGCGGATCGCCGCGGTGGTCACGCCGACCCCGCTGCAGTTCAGCGACCGGTTGTCGGCGATCACCGGCGCGCAGGTCTACCTCAAGCGCGAGGACCTGCAGATCGTGCGCTCTTACAAGCTGCGCGGCGCCTACAACCTGCTGGTCCAGCTGACCGAGGCGGAGCTGGCCGCCGGGGTGGTGTGTTCGTCGGCGGGCAACCACGCGCAGGGCTTCGCCTACGCGTGCCGGATGCTGCAGGTGCACGGCCGCGTCTACGTGCCGGCCAAGACGCCGATGCAGAAGCGCGACCGGATCCGCTACCACGGCGGCGACTTCATCGACCTGATCGTCGGTGGCAGCACCTACGACCTGGCCGCCGAGGCGGCCCTGGCCGACGTGGCGAGCACCGGCGCCACGTTGGTGCCGCCCTATGACGACCTGCGCACCATGGCGGGCCAGGGCACCATCGCCGCCGAACTACTCGATCAGCTGGGCGCCGAGCCGGACCTGGTGGTGGTCCCGGTGGGCGGCGGCGGCTGCATCGCCGGCATCACCACCTACCTCGCCGAGCGGACGCGCAACACCTCGGTGCTGGGCGTCGAGCCGGCCGGCGCCGCGGCGATGATGGCCGCGCTGTCGGCCGGGGAGCCGGTGACGCTGGAAGACGTCGACCAGTTCGTCGACGGCGCCGCGGTGCGGCGGGCCGGTGACCTGACCTACGCCGCGCTGGCGGCCGCCGGCGACATGGTCTCGATCACCGCGGTCGACGAGGGCGCGGTGTGCACCGCGATGCTCGACCTCTACCAGAACGAGGGCATCATCGCCGAGCCGGCGGGCGCGCTGTCGGTCACCGGATTGCTCGACGCCGACATCGAGCCCGGTTCGACGGTGGTTTGCCTGATCTCGGGCGGTAACAACGACGTGTCGCGGTACGGCGAAGTGCTCGAACGCTCGCTGGTGCACCTCGGCCTCAAGCACTACTTCCTGGTGGACTTCCCCCAGGAGCCCGGCGCGCTGCGCCGCTTCCTGGACACCGTGCTCGGACCGAACGACGACATCACCCTGTTCGAGTACGTCAAGCGCAACAACCGGGAGACCGGCGAGGCGCTGGTCGGCATCCAGCTGGGGTCCTCGGCCGACCTGGACGGCCTGCTGGCCCGGATGCGTGCGACCGAGTTGCACGTCGAGACCCTGAAACCGGGCTCGCCGGCCTACCGCTACCTGCTGCTTTAGCGGCCGGGGCCGCGATAGATGCGCCCGCCATATGGACCCGGCACCAGCGGTTTCGGCCCGGTCAGCGCCGGATTGGTGGCGTGTCTCGTCCTGCTGGTGTGGGCGGCGATATGGATCGCTCGGCGCGGGCCCCTGCTAATCGCGTTGTGGGACAAGGTGTCCCACAACGCCGTGATCGGTGAGACGCTGACCTGGCTGCGCGACCGGATCGGCGCCAGGGAACGGGCGCTGGCGCGCCGGTTGCGGGTGAGCGAGGTCGCCGGGTTGGCGTTGGCCCTCGGGCTGCTCGTCGTCGTGGCGCTGGCGGTCGGCTTCACCGAGGTGCTCGACGACGTGCTCGAGGGCGACGGCATCGCCGGATTCGACCAACCGACGACGCGGTGGCTCGCCACCCACCGGGATCTGTGGCTGACCACCGCCCTGAGGGTGGTGACCGGAGCGGGGAGTCCGCTTTTCCTGGCCGCGGTCGCCTTGCCGATCTCGGTTGTCGCCGGTTGGCGGTGCCGGTCGTGGCGGCCCGTGGTGCTGGCACTGGTTGCCGGTGTGGGCATCCCCCTGGTGCTGTTCACGGCGAAGGTCTTGGTGGGCCGGCTACGCCCGGCCCTGCCGTTCGCCCTGGTCGACGCGGACGGCTATTCGTTTCCGTCCGGGCACGCGACCGGCACCGCCGCGAGCATGGTCATCTCCGCGTGGCTGCTGACCCGCTGGCTCGTCCCGTGGTGGACCGGGCGGGTGATCGTCTGGGCGATGGCCACCGCCGTGACGTTCGTGGTCGGGTTTTCCCGCGTTTATCTGGGGGTCCACTACGTCAGCGATGTGCTGTCGGGCTGGCTGCTGGGGATGGCCTGGGCCGGCACCGTCATCCTCGTCGGCTCCTGGTGGGACGACACCCGACGGGCACGCGGCTCAGCGTCGGTCACCCCGTAAGTACGCCGGCACGGCGGTGCCCGGAGTCAGGTCGTAGGCCGGCACGGGCGGCCCGGCCGTCAGGTTCAGCGGCAGCACGCCCGCCCAATGGGGCAGCGACAGGTCCTGCGGATCGTCGGCCGGCGGGCCGCTGCGCACCTTCGCCGACACCTCGACGAGGTCGAGGGCGAGCACCCCGGTCGCGGCGAGCTCGCGCGCATCGGGGGCTCGGCAGTCGGCGGCGCGCCCCGGCGCGATGTGATCGAGCAGGCCGCCCAGCGCCCGCGACTTCTCCGCCGGATCGTCCACCACGCGCGCATCGCCCAGCACCACCACCGAGCGGAAATTCACCGAGTGGTGCATGGCCGAGCGGGCCAGCACCAGACCGTCGACCAGGGTCGCGGTGACGCAGACCGGCAGGCCCGACCCCGCGGCTTCGGCCGCCTTCGCCGCCAGCACCGGGCCGCCGCCGGACGAACCGTGCAGGTAGAGCGTTTCGTCGAGCCGGGCGTGCGTGGTGGGCAAGACCACCGGTCGACCGGCGCTCAGGTAGCCCAGGTGGCAGATCAGCGCCTCGTCCAGAATGGCGTGCACCGTGGGCCGGTCGTAGTGCGCCCGCTCCCGGTAGCGGGTCGGCGTGGTGTGTGCGGTCGGTTGGTATGCGGTGTCCACGGCGTTGCCCTCAGGTTTGTTCTAGTACATAATTTATTGCGTGCCAGTACAAAGCAGCATAACTGGAACCGGCGCGGAGTCCATAGCCGCCAGCGTCGAGGCGGCGATATCGGGCGGCGCTTTGGCGCCCGGCGACGCGCTTCCGCCGGTGCGGGAGCTGGCCACCCAGCTCGGCGTCAACGCCAACACCGCCGCCGCGGCCTACCGCCTGCTGCGTCAGCGCGGGGCCGTCGAGACCGCCGGCCGGCGCGGCACCCGCGTGCGCCATCGCCCGGCGACCACCCCGCGCTCGCTGCTCGGGCTGGACGTGCCCGCCGGCGTGCGCGACCTGTCCACCGGAAATCCGCACCCCGCCCTGTTGCCCATCGCGGGCGCGTGGCCGCCCGGCCCGGACGCGAAGCCACCGGTGCTCTACGGCGAGCCGGCCGTCTCGGCGGCGCTGGGGGAGTTCGCCCGCCGCGCGCTGTCCGCCGACGGGGTCCCCGCCGACCACCTGGCGGTGACCAGCGGCGCGCTGGATGGCATCGAACGCGCGCTCACCGCGCACCTGCGGCCCGGCGATCGCGTGGCCGTCGAGGATCCGGGCTGGGCCAACCTTCTCGATCTGCTTGCCGCACTGGGTCTTTCGGCAGAACCGGTGCGGGTCGACGACGACGGCCCGCTGCCCGACGATTTGGCCCGCGCGCTGGGTGGCGGGGTGCCCGCGCTGGTGCTCACCAACCGCGCCCAAAACCCCACGGGCGCCGCGTTTTCCGCCGATCGTGCCGCTGCGCTGGGCGCGCTGTTGGCGCGGCGAGCCGACGACCTGCTGGTGGTGGAAGACGACCACTGCGCCGGCATCTCCGGCGCACCGCTGCACACCCTGGCCGGCCGCACCGCGCACTGGGCGTTCGTCCGCTCGGCGTCCAAGGCCTACGGCCCCGACCTGCGGGTGGCCGTGCTTGCCGGCGACCATCGCACCGTCGAGCGGGTGCACGGCCGGTTGCGGCTCGGGCCGGGCTGGGTGAGCCACATCCTGCAGCGGCTGGCCGTCGACTTGTGGTCCGACCCGGCGGCGGCGCAGCTGGTGGCGACCGCCGAGCGGGACTACGCCCAAAGCCGAACCCGCCTTTGCGATGCCCTGGCCGAGCGCGGCGTCGAGGCGCACGGGCGCTCCGGGCTCAACGTGTGGGTGCCGGTTCCCGACGAGGCTGTCGCCGTGTCGCGCCTGCTCGCCGCGGGCTGGGCGGCCGCACCGGGCAGCCGGTTCCGGATGCACACGCCGGCGGGCATCCGCATCACGATCTCCGGGCTGACCGCCGACGAGATCGATCCGCTCGCCGACGCGGTCGCCCGGGCGGTGCGCCCGGCCGGCCGGGCCATCGTGTAGCCGCCGCTCAGGCGCCCTCGTCGTCATTGGCGCCGGGTCCGGGACCGCTCCACAACAGCTCAATGCCGGGATGCGGCGGCATGTCATGGCGCACGGCGTTCCGGCCCGACGGCGGATTGGTGGCGCGGCGGCTCGGCTTGCGCCGGCAGATGCGTCGCAGTGGGTGACCGAATTCAGATTGACTCATGGCGGCATCATCGGGGGTC
This sequence comes from Mycobacterium sp. 1165196.3, assembly GCF_001673415.1. Taxonomy (NCBI): domain Bacteria; kingdom Bacillati; phylum Actinomycetota; class Actinomycetes; order Mycobacteriales; family Mycobacteriaceae; genus Mycobacterium; species Mycobacterium sp. 1165196.3. Next base: position 24,688 of record NZ_LZLU01000062.1, read on the forward strand.
AGCCCGCCCGGTCGCTATTCAGTTGTCCACAGCCCGCTCACGTCGAGAGAATCGCGATGAAGAATCTGCGAGGATTCCGGCGGCTCGGGCAACTTCGCCGTACGCGGCCGCCAGGCTCGACAACGTCGAATGAGCGTTGCGGCCACTCGGGTTGGGAACCACCCACAGCTCGGTTGCGTCATATGGCGACGCTTGCTTGCCCGCCTCAGCGCGGCGCTGACCGAAAGCGTCTCGGTATGCGGTGATCCCGAGGACTGCGACGACACGCGGGACGAATTTTTCGACCATCCGGTCCAGTTTCCGCTTGCCGTTGATCAGTTCGGCGGCGGTGAGCTCGTCGGCGCCCGCGGTCGCCCTGTCGACCAGGTTGGTAATGCCGATCCCGCGCCGCACCAGGTATTTCCAGTCGTCCGGCGCAAACCCTGACGAGGCGTCGATTAAGTGATCGGTGATGCCGGCGCGGTACAACGCCGGCCAGAACCGATTGCCGCGCGGCGCGAAATGTGCTTGTACGGCAGCGGTTCGCAGGCCGGGATTAATGCCCACGAACAGCAGCCGGACCTGCTCGGAGATCAGGTCGGGCACGGTGCTGCCGTGGAATCGCTTCAGTTCCTCCCGGGTGAAGCGGAGCTCATCCATGGTCGGACGAAGCGCGATCAGCCGGAGCCACCCGTGCTCCGCAATATCGCGAATGAATGCCCAGGCAGCTCGGTGCTGTCGGGATGAACCGCCGGCTCGTCCCAGGCCAGCACCAGCTCACCGGTGACCGGGACGCGCACCTGCTCGGCGCCCAGGTTGCACACGATGCGCAACCGTCCGCGCGCGAGGACGATCCAGCCTTGGTCCTCGTCGTAGTCGACGGTGAGGTTCTCCAGCCAGGGGTCGGCGAGGTCGGGATCCTCGCGCCGCAACGCGATCAGGTCGCGGTAGAGGCGGTGCAGCCGGGCGTGCTCACCGGTGTCGACCTCGGCCCAATCCAGCTTGGAGTTGGCGAACGTCTGCGGGTCCTGTGGGTCGGGAATCTCGTCGGCGTCCCAGCCGTGTTCGGCGAACTCGGCCTTGCGTCCCTCGGCGGTGGCCTTCGCCAGTTCCGGCTCGGGGTGCGAGCTGAAGAACTGGAACGGGGTCGACGCTGCATATTCCTCACCCATGAAAAGCATGGTGGTGTAAGGAGATCCGAGGACGAGCGCGGCCTTGATCGCCAGCTGGCCGCCGGTCAGGTTCTGCGACGGCCGGTCGCCCAGGGCCCGGTTGCCGACCTGATCGTGCGTGCAGGTGTAGGCGACCAGGCGGGTGGCCGGGATGCCGGATTCCGCGCTGGTGTCCAGCGGCCGGCCGTGCCGGCGACGGCGGAACGACGAATAGGTGGCGGCGTGAAAGAAGCCGTGGCGCAACGTCTGGGCCAGGGTGGCCAGGCTGCCGAAGTCGGCGTAGTAGCCCTGGCGCTCGCCGGAAACCGCGGTGTGGATCGCGTGATGAATGTCGTCGGCCCACTGCCCGGTCAGGCCGTAGCCGCCACGCTCGCGCGGGGTGATCAGCCGTGGATCGTTCAGGTCGCTCTCGGCGATCAGCGACAGCGGCCGCCCCAATTGCTGGGCCAGCCAATCCGTTTCGGTCGCGAGCTCCTCGAGGATATGGATCGCGGTGGTGTCCACCAGCGCGTGGACGGCGTCCAGGCGCAGGCCGTCGGCATGGAAGTCGCGCATCCAGCGCAGCGCGCAGCCGATGATGTAGCGGCGCACCTCGTCGGAGTCGGCGTCGGCGATGTTGATGCCCTCGCCCCACGGGTTGCTCGCCGACGACAGGTAGGGCCCATAGCGCGGCAGATAATTGCCCGACGGGCCGAGGTGGTTGAACACCGCGTCGATCAACACCCCCAGCCCCTTGGCGTGGCAGGCGTCGACGAAGCGCACCAGCCCGTCGGGGCCGCCGTAGGGTTCGTGCACGCTGTACCACAGCACGCCGTCGTATCCCCAACCATGCGTGCCGGCAAAGGAATTCACCGGCATCAGCTCGACGAAGTCCACGCCGAGCTCGACCAGGTAGTCCAGCTTGTCGATGGCCGAGTCGAAGGTGCCCGCCTCGGTGAACGTGCCGAGGTGCAACTCGTAGATCACCGCGCCCTCGACCGGGCGGCCCGCCCACGCGGTATCGGTCCACGCCGCGGCGGCCGGATCCCACAACTGCGAGCGGGCGTGCACGCCCTCGGGCTGGCGCGGTGAGCGCGGGTCGGGCAGCACGGTGGGGTCGTCGTCGAGCAGGTAGCCGTAGCGGGCGTCCGGCGCGGTGTCCACGCTCGCATGCCACCAACCGTCGGCCGAGCGCGTCATGGCGTGCGTCTGGCCGTCGACGTCGAGACGAACCAGCGCGGGCTTGGGCGCCCAGACCCGGAAGTCAGTCGTCTGCAATTCAGTCATGGTGGCGCTCCAGCAGCACGACGGGCAGGTCGGCGAACAATTGTGCCGCCGAGGTGGGGCCGTCGGCGATCACGCCGGTGAGCGCGTCCTTCCAGGTTCCGTCCGGCAGCGGCACAACCGTATTGCCCCAGCCGCTTTCGGCCAGCCGCACGGTCCAGCGGGTCACCGCCACCACGATGTCCTCGCCGCGGCGAAACGCCAGCACGTGGTCGCTGGCCTCGCCGTTGGCCAGGATCGGGACGTACTCGCCGTGCAGGAAGGTGTCCGCGTGCTGGCGGCGCACACGCAGCGCCGTGGTGACGACCCGGATTTTCGGATGTTTCAAGTCCTGCAGGGCGGCGCGCCGGGCCGAGTAGTCCACGGCCCGGCGGTTGTCCGGGTCTACCAGGCTGTCGTCCCACAGCTCGGTGCCCTGGTACACGTCGGGAATCCCGGGCACGGTCAGCGCCAGCAGCTTCTGGGCCAGCGCGTCGCTGGCGGCATGCGGATTGAGTTGGGCGACAAGCTCGGTCAGCTGGCCGGCCACCGGACCGTCGAGCACGCTGTCCAGCCACCGGTGCACCGCGTCCTCGAATTCGGCGTCCGGGTCGTTCCACGAGGTATGCCAGGACGCCTCGCGGATGGCCTTCTCGGCGTAGGCATGCAGTCGCTCGCGCAGCTCGGCGGTGACCTCGCCGCTGACCGGCCATACGCCGAAGATGTTCTGCCACAGGAACTGTCCGGTCGCCGGATCGGGGGAGGGGGCGCGTTTCTCCCACCGGGTAAGGAACTCGGTCCACAGCGACGGCACCTGCGACAGCACCGAGATCCGGGCCCGCACGTCCTCGCCGCGCTTGGTGTCGTGCGTGGTGAGCGTCGTCATGGTCTGCGGCCACAACCGCGCGCGGGTGGCGGCGCTGTGGTGAAACTCGGCGGCACCGACACCGAAGCGGTGCGGCTCGCCGCCCACCTCGTTCAGCGAGACCAGCCGGGCGTCGCGGTAGAACAGGCAGTCCTCGACGGCCTTGGCGGTGACGGCCCCGCAGAGCTGCTGCAGGCGGGTGGCCGGTTCCCCGCCGCGGGCCAGCGCCGCGGCCAGCACCTGCAGTGCGGGCCCCAATTCCGGTGCGGCCGCTTGGGTTTCGGCCAGCGCGGTAGGCAGCAGCGCGACCAGGCCGGGGTAGTCGCTGCGGTAGACCCCGATGTGGGTGAGCAGCGCGGCCACCGCCTCGGGCAACCGCGGGTGGTCGACGCCGGCCGCGGCCGCGATACTGCGACGCAACCGGCGCAGTTCGCTTGCCAAGGTTTCGGTGGCCGAACGGATCTTGAGGTCCACCAGCATGTCCGGCATCGCCCCGTAGTCCACCCCGGCGGATTCCACCAGCGCGGTCAGCGCGGGGGCGCCGTCCGGATCCACCAGCACACCGCCGATTTCGCGCAACACGTCATAACCGGTGGTGCCGCCGACCGGCAGGGTGGGCTCGAGCGCCTCGTCGACGGCCAGGATCTTCTCGATCACGATCCAGGCTTGCGGGCCGGTCAGTTCGCGCAGCCACGCCAGGTACCCGCACGGATCCGACAGGCCGTCGGGGTGGTCGATGCGGATGCCGTCGACCAGCCCCTCGGTGAACCACCGGCCGACCTCGGCGTGGGTGGCGTCGAAGACCGCGCGGTCCTCCTGGCGCAGCCCGGCCAGCGAGGTGATCGAGAAGAAACGACGGTATCCGCACACGCCGTTGCGCCAGCCGACCAGCCGGTAGTGCTGGCGGTCGTGCACCTCGGGTCCGGTATCCCCCGCGGTGCCGGGCGCGATCGGCAGCGCCAGATCACCCAGCCGCAGCAGGTCCCCGTCGACGGTGAGGTCGGCGGCGTCGTCGTCGGATCCCAGCACCGGCAGCACGATGCGGCCGTCGTCGTCGAGGTCCCAATCGATGTCGAAATACGTTGCGTAGGGCGAGGAACGGCCGTTGCGCAGGACGTCCCACCACCACGGGTTCTGCTGGGGCACGTCGATGCCCACGTGGTTGGGCACGATGTCGACGATCAGGCCCATGCCGCGCTCCCGCGCCGCGGCCGACAACCGCGCCAGGCCGTCGCGGCCGCCGATCTCGGGGGACACCGTCGTCGGGTCGGTGACGTCGTAGCCATGGCTGGACCCAGGCGCCGCGGTCATGATCGGCGACAGATACAGGTGCGACACCCCGAGGTCGTTCAGGTAGTCGAGCAGGTTTTCCGCGTCGGCGAAAGTGAATGCGAACCCACTGGATTCACCACGTAGTTGCAGCCGGTAGGTGGAGATGACGGGTAAGGCCATGCGTCACTGCGTCTTACGCAAGACCAGCAGCGAGCGTGAGGGCAGCGACACCTTCTCCTCGGCGGTCACCACCTGGTCGGCCCCCTCTTTGCGGCCCGTCGGTTCGTTGGTGTCCAGTTCCACGGTCCACTCTTTCGCATAGTCACTGTTTGGCGTCGCGAACTCCACCGGCTCTTCACCGGCGTTGAAACACAACAGAAATGAGTCGTCAACGACCCGTTCACCGCGCGCGTTGGGTGCACTGATGGCCTCGCCGTTGAGGAACACCGCCACGCACTTGTGAATGCTTTCGCCCCAATCCTCGTGCGTCATCTCGCGGCTGCTCGGATTCAGCCAGGCGATGTCGCGCACCTCGTCGCCGCTGCGGATGGGCTCGCCCTCGAAGAACCGGCGCCGCCGAAACACCGGGTGCCGCTTGCGCAGCGTGCTCACCCGGCGGGCGAACTTCAGCAGGTCGGCGTTCTTGTCGACCAAAGACCAATCCATCCAAGACAATTCGGAGTCCTGGCAGTACACGTTGTTGTTGCCGTTCTGGGTGCGGCCGAACTCGTCGCCATGGGCGATCATCGGCGTGCCCTGGCTGAGCATCAGCGTCGCCCAGAAGTTGCGCATCTGGCGGCAGCGCAGCTCGGTGATGTCGGGGTCGTCGGTGGGGCCTTCGACGCCGCAGTTCCACGATCGGTTGTGGCTCTCGCCGTCCCGGTTGTCCTCCCCGTTGGCCATGTTGTGCTTCTCGTTGTAGGACACCAGGTCGTTCAGGGTGAACCCGTCGTGCGCGGTGACGAAGTTGATGCTGGCGCTGGGACGCCGGCCGGTCGCCTCATACAGGTCCGACGACCCGGTCAGCCGGGAAGCGAACTCGCCCAGGGTTGCGGGCTCGCCCCGCCAGTAGTCGCGCACAGTATCGCGATACTTCCCGTTCCACTCGGTCCACAAACCCGGGAAATTTCCGACTTGATAACCGCCCTCGCCGACATCCCACGGTTCGGCGATCAATTTGACCTGGCTGACGATCGGATCCTGCTGCACCAGATCGAAGAACGCGCTCAACCGGTCGACGTCGTGCAGCTCGCGGGCCAACGTGGCGGCCAGATCGAAGCGGAACCCGTCGACGTGCATCTCGGTCACCCAATAGCGCAGCGAATCCATGATCAGCTGCAGCACGTGCGGGTGGCGCGGGTTGAGGCTGTTGCCGGTACCGGTGTAGTCCTTGTACCGCCGCAGGTCGGTGTCGACGAGCCGGTAGTAGGCGGCGTTGTCGATGCCGCGGAAGTTGATGGTCGGCCCCAGGTGATTGCCCTCGGCGGTGTGGTTGTACACCACGTCGAGGATCACCTCGATGCCGGCTTCGTGGAAGCTGCGCACCATCGACTTGAACTCCGCGACGGACGACGTGCGGTTGGCCGCGTACTGATTGTGGGGCGCGAAATAGCCGAAAGTGTTGTAGCCCCAGTAGTTTCGCAGACCCAGGTCCAGCAGCCGCTGGTCGTGCATGAACTGGTGCACCGGCATCAGCTCGATGGCGGTGACCCGCAGCGAGTGGAGGTGATCGATGATCGCCGGGTGGGCCAGCCCGGCATAAGTGCCCCGCAGCTCCTCGGGGACGCTGGGATGGGTCTGCGTCATCCCTTTGACGTGGGCCTCGTAGATGACGGTCTCGTGATACGGGGTCAGCGGCGCGCGGTCGGATCCCCAGTCGAAGAACGGATTGCTCACCACGCTGGTCATGGTGTGGCCCAGCGAATCGACCATCGGCGGAATCCCCGGGTCGAGCCCGTCGGCGTTGGGACCGTTCGGGTTGACGGCCTTCAGGTCGTAGGAGAACAGCGCCTGACCGAAGGTGAAGTCGCCGTGAAAAGCCTTGCCGTACGGGTCGAGCAGCAGCTTGCTGGGGTCACACCGGTGACCGGCCGCCGGCTCGAACGGGCCGTAGACGCGAAAGCCGTAGCGCTGTCCGGGTGTGATGTTCGGCAGATAAGCGTGCCAGACGAATCCGTCCACCTCGTCCAAGGGAATCCGCGACTCGCTGCCGTGATGGTCGATCAGGCACAGCTCGACCTTCTCGGCGATTTCGGAGAACAACGAGAAGTTGGTCCCCGCGCCGTCGTAGGAGGCGCCGAGCGGATAAGGGTTTCCCGGCCACACGGTGGCCAGCTTGGGTTGGTGGTTACCGCCTGGTTCTGAAGCGGGACTGTTGGTTGACACCTATCGACCTTATCCGCGCGCGGTTGCCCCCACCCGCGTTAGCGGCCAGGAGTAAGGCGGGTCACCACCAGCCGGTGGCCTCGGCGATCTGGCGGCCCAGTTCGGGCGCCATGGTCCGCACATAGGTGGGCGAGAGGTGGTGGGCGCCGTGATAGATCAGGATGTTTCCCTCGACTGGGCGGCACACGTCGGCGCGGCAGATCGCGTCGGTCATGTCGAGCACCTTGAGCTGCGGGAATTGCGTGACGAAGTCCAGCGTCTGGTTGCGGTCGGAGAGCATGTCGGAACGCTTGATGGCGCAGGACTGCGGGGTGCCGTTGCGTTTGGCGAGGCAGTCCGCCGGGTCGAATGGCTGGCCGTTCTTCACCAGCCACGGCGTGTCCCGCATCCCGAGAATCGGAATGTTGTTGTCGGACAACGTCTGCCAGATGCCGATATAGGTGGCGGGCATCACGTCGCCGGACTTGATGTTCCACGGCCGGGTGGTGGTGGTGAACACGTAATCGGGCCGGTCGGTGACCAGTTTGGTCATCGTTCGCTGCACCCACTCGCGACATTGCGGGTAGGGGGCGTTGTTGCCCATGATCAGCGGGACCTGCTCGGTCGACAGGGGACAGCCCATCTTCAGATACGTCACGACCTTGAAGTGGTGCAGCTTGCCCAGGATGTCCAGCGCGGGCAGCCAGTGTTCGGCGTGCGACCCGCCCGCCAGCGCGATGGTCCGGTCGGCGGCCACATCGCCGTAGGTGCAGGTGACCACCGCGGGGTTGACGAAGTCGCTGATGCAGCCGTCCCGGGTCGAGGCGGGCAGGTCCTGCTTGACCTCTAAGACGGTGGGCCGCATGGGCAGAGCGGGCACCCGCACGCGTTCGGTGAGGGCGCGGGCGCCGGGATAGTCCTGCGGGTTGAGGACGCTGAGCTCCTTGCCGGCCGACCTTAGGACGGTGACGTGCTGGCGCCAGGTGAACGAGGTCGCCGTCAGGGTCACGCCCAGCAGCACGACCGCCGATCCCAGCGCCATCGTCGGCCGGGCCAGGCGCGTCGCCCACGGAATCGCCGGCGCGGCGGCCGGCTTCGAGGAGGCGCGGTAGCGCAGCGGATCCTCGACGAGCCGGTTGGTCAGATAGGCCAGCACCCCCGACACCAGCAGCAGCACCGCGCCTTCGACGAAACTGGCGTGCTTGTGACCGCTGTAGGACAGCCAGAAGATCAGCAGCGGCCAGTGCCACAGGTAGAGCGCGTAGGCCATGGCGCCCAGCTCCACCAGGGGCCGCGTCGCCAGCAGCCGGTTAGGCAGCGGCAGCCGGCCACCGGCGCCGCTCTGCAGGTTGGCTCCGACCAGGATCATCAGCATGGCGGCGCCGACCGGCACCAGCGCCCACGGGCCGGGGAACTCCTGCACGCCGTCGATCAGCGCCCCGCAGGACAGCACCGCGCCCAGCGCGACGGTGGCCAGCACCGTCCGCAACCACATGGGCCAGTGGACGCGGGTCACCAGCGCGCCGACCAGCGCGCCCAGCAACAACTCCCAGCCCCGCGCAAAGCTGTTGTAGTAGGCGGCCGCCTGGTCCTGCTGATGGGCGATGATCGCGTAGACGAATGAGGCCACCGTCAACGCGGACAGGACCACCACGAGCGCGATCCGCAGCCGGGCCGCGCGCCGGAACAGCAGGGCCAGCCCGGCGATCAACAGCAGGAAGCTGACGTAGAACTGGCCCTGCACCGACATCGACCAGATGTGCTGCAAGGGGCTGACGGCCTCGCCCGCCCGCAGGTAGTCCGAGGCGGTGTTGGCCAGCTCCCAGTTCTGGTAGTAGCCCAGGCTGGCCAGGCTCTGGTCGGCGAAGGTCTCCCAGCGGGTCTCCGGTTGCACCAGGATGGTCAGCACCGCGCACCCGGCCAGCACCACGACCAGCGCGGGAACCAGCCGCCGGACGAGCCGGACCACCTCGGCCACCGGCGACAGCGGCACGGCCGGGTTCAGCGCGGTGCGGATGATCTTGCCGCCGAAGAAGAATCCGGACAGCGCCAGGAACACGTCCACGCCGCCGGAGACCCGGCCGAACCAGATATGGAAGACGGCGACCAGGGCGATGGCGATGCCACGCAGGCCGTCGAGGTCGTAGCGATAGAACCCCTGGGACCCCGTTTTGCGCGCTCCCGTCGCGACCGGATCGGCGGTGGCGTCCGGTGCAGGAGACGGTGGCGGGGTCGGCATGATCGCCAGTTAATTTACCGAAAACCCGCCACGAGCTCCCGACAGCTCGCGGCGGCGAGGCCGCTCAGCGGGGCGGGGAAGCCAGTGGCGGGTGTCGGACGGCCAACACACGGCCCGGAAATTACCTGCCGATGCCGGCGCCGGTCGGCTGCAACGGCGTCTGCTGGGCCGGCAGCTGCACAGGCGCCTGCTGGAACGGCGACTGCTGCAGCGGCGCCTGCTGCGTCGGGGCTTGTTGCAGCGGGGCCTGCTGGGTGGGCAGCTGTTGCGGGCTCTGCTGGTAGGGCGACTGCTGCAGCGGGGCCTGCTGACCGGGCAGCTGTTGGGGGGCCTGTTGGTAGGGCGACTGCTGCGCCGGGGCCTGCTGCGTCGGGGCCTGTTGGGCGGGGGCCTGCTGGCCGGGCAGCTGCTGCGGTGCCTGTTGCAGCGGCGTCTGCTGCGCCGGCGTGGCGCCGAGCACCCGGACCATGTACGGCGTCATGCCGTTGGCGCGCACCGGGGAGACCTGCACCACGTCGCCGACCTCGAGCATCTGGTTGTTGCCCAGGTACATCGCGACGCTCTGGGTGCCCTCGGGGCCGTAGAAGATCAGGTCACCCTTGCGGGCCTGCTGCGGCAGGATCTTCTGTCCGACCCGGTAGATCGCGCCCGACGACCGGGGCAGCTTGATGCCGGCGCCGGCGTAGGCGTACTGCATCAGCCCGGAGGCGTCGAAACCGACGGTGTTGATGCCGGTGCCGGTGCCGCGGGTGGGGCCGTTGATGCCGCCACCGGCCCAGGAGAACGGCACACCGCGCTGCGACAGACCGCGGGCGATCACCACATCGGTGGCCTGCTGGTAGTCCATCGATCTGGCGCCCGGGTCGGCGGTCGCGATGGTGGGAGCCACCATCGGCGCCCCGAGCAGGGCCAAACCGATCGCGAAGGCGTAGATGCGTTTCATTTTTGTGGCCTTTCCCTGGCCTCTCCAGGCGCTCAATGGGCCTCGACGCGGTGACCTCGCGCGTCCGCCCCCGGTTCATGAACCGAGCGGCGGCCTCCACGCTGGGGCCGACGCCGTCCATGGCACTTGCGAAGTGACTCAGCGGTCGCCCGCTGATTCACATCAGTCACACAAGCCACTTTGACAACAGATGGTGTTAGCCGCCAGGCCCAGGCGGGATTTTTTGTCGTACCGTGACCGGACGGTGACAGGAGCACCGAATTCCGTATGCGCAGTTGTGATTTCGGTCTCAGTCGGCGACGAAGCCGCGCGCCGGGGCCGGCGGGACCAGCCGGGTGATCAGAGCCAGTAGCGTTCGCTGAACATCGTCAGCAGCGACCCGGCCACCGAGCTGACCATGACCAGCGCCAGCGCCAGCACCGGCCAGAAGGACATGTACCAGCCCTTCAGGATCGAGACGACCGGGCCGACGACGGCGGCGGTGATGGCCGCGCCGATGCCCCCCCACACCACCGGGTGGATGTAGAGGTCCAGGCCGTAGGGGACCGGCCCGCAGGTCTCGTCCTCGCAGACGTTCGCCAGAAAGCCGAAAAGCCGCGTCGGCCAGGTGGTCGCCGTGGCCAGCACGGCGAGCAGGACCAGGAGCACGACCGTGCAGATGATGTCCCAGGGCGCCACCCGCACCCGCAACACGCGGGGCCCTGCGGCGGTTTCGGCGTCGTAGTCCACCAGCGGGTAGTGCGTGTCCCTGGACCAGCCCGGCCCGAGCGCGGGGTCGGCCTCGGGTCCCGGCGCTGCGCCCTCGGACTGCTGCGACGTGGCCATGCTGTCCCATGCTTCCCGACGTCGCAGTTTTGCGCGAATCGGCTGCTTTACCCTCGATCACTATGCCGGCGGCGAAGGCCGGGCTGACGCCCGAGCAGATCAGCGCGATCGACGCCGCGCACCTGTGGCACCCGTACAGCACCATCGGCGCCGAGTCCGTCGCGCCCGTGGTCGCGGTCGGTGCCCGCGGCGCCAAGCTCACCCTGATCCGCGACGGCGAGCCGGTCGAGGCGCTCGACGCCATGAGCTCCTGGTGGACCGCCATCCACGGGCACGGCCACCCGGTGCTGGACGCGGCCCTCACGGCCCAGCTCGGCGCGATGAACCACGTCATGTTCGGCGGGCTGACGCATGAACCCGCGGCGCGGCTGGCCCAGTTGCTGGTGGACATCACCCCGGCGGAGCTGCAGACGGTGTTCTTCAGCGACTCCGGCTCGGTGTCGGTGGAGGTGGCGGTGAAGATGGCGCTGCAGTACTGGCGCAGCCGCGATCGGCCCGGCAAGCACCGGCTGATGACCTGGCGCGGCGGCTACCACGGCGACACCTTCACCCCGATGAGCGTCTGCGACCCCGACGGCGGCATGCACTCGCTGTGGACCGACATCCTGGCCCGGCAGGTGTTCGCCCCGCAGGTGCCCCGCGATTACGACCCCGCCTACAGCGCGGCGTTCGAGGAACAGCTGGCCGGCCACGCCGCCGAACTGGCTGCGGTCGTCGTCGAGCCAGTCGTCCAGGGCGCCGGCGGCATGCGCTTCCACGACCCGCAATACCTGCGCGACCTGCGCGACATCTGTCGACGGCACGACGTGCTGCTCATCTTCGACGAGATCGCCACCGGCTTCGGGCGCACCGGCGAACTCTTCGCGGCCGACCACGCCGGGGTGAGCCCGGACATCATGTGCGTCGGCAAGGCGCTGACCGGGGGATACCTCACCCTGGCCGCCACCTTGTGCACCGCCGACATCGCCCACACCATCAGCGCGGGTGAGGCGGGAGCGCTGATGCACGGCCCCACGTTCATGGCCAACGCGCTGGCCTGCGCGGTGTCGGTGGCCAGCGTCGAGATGCTGCTCGGGCAGGACTGGCGGTCACGGGTCGCCGAGATCGGCGCCGGGCTGGCGGCCGGTCTCGAGCCCGCCCGGGCGCTGCCGGGCGTGCGCGACGTGCGGGTGCGCGGCGCCATCGGCGTCATCGAATGCGAGCGGCCGGTCGACCTGGCCGTCGCCACCCCGGCGGCCCTGGATCACGGCGTCTGGCTGCGCCCGTTTCGCAACCTGGTCTACGCCATGCCGCCCTACATCTGCACGCCCCGCGAGATCGCGCAGATCACCTCGGCGATGGTCGAGGTGGCGACGCGAACGGGCTCTCGTAGGCTCTAGGGCGATGAAGGCACCCATCGAGGTCTCCCCGCTGGCCTGGCTGGAGGCGGTGGAACGGCAGCGCCGCGAGGCCGGGCTGCGCCGCGCGCTGCGGCCGCGTCCGGCCGTCGCCACCGAGCTGGACCTGGCCTCCAACGACTACCTCGGGCTGTCGCAGCATCCCGACGTGATCGACGGCGGCGTCGCCGCGCTGCGCATGTGGGGCGCCGGTGCCACCGGATCCCGGCTGGTCACCGGCGACACCGAACTGCACCAGCAGTTCGAGGCCGAGCTGGCCGATTACGTGGGCGCGGAGTCGGGCCTGCTGTTCTCCTCCGGATACGCGGCCAACCTGGGTGCCGTCGTCGGGTTGTCGGGCCGGGGTTCACTGCTGGTCTCCGATGAGCTCTCGCACGCGTCGCTGGTGGACGCCTGCCGGCTGTCGCGGGCGCGGGTGGCGGTGACGCCGCACCGCGACGTCGGCGCCGTGGCGGCCGCGCTGCAGACGCGCGCCGAGGAGCGCGCGGTCGTCATCACCGAGTCCGTGTTTTCCACCGACGGCGCGCTGGCGCCGCTGCGCGAATTGCACGAGGTGTGCCGCGCGCACGGCGCCCTGCTCATCGTCGACGAGGCGCACGGCCTGGGCGTGCGCGGCGGCGGGCGCGGGCTGCTGCACGAGGCCGGCCTGGCCGGGGCGCCCGACGTGGTGATGACCACCACGCTGTCCAAGGCGCTGGGCAGCCAGGGCGGCGCGGTGCTGGGGCCGGCGTCGGTGCGGGCGCATCTCATCGACGCGGCGCGCACGTTCATCTTCGACACCGGCCTGGCCCCGGCGGCGGTGGGCGCCGCGCGGGCCGCGCTGGGTGTGCTGCGGTCCGAACCCTGGCGCCCGGACGCGGTGTTGCGCCACGCCGCCATGCTCGCCGAGGTCTGCGGGGTGGCCGAGGTGCCGCAATCGGCGGTGGTCTCGGTGATCCTGGGCGACCCGGACGTCGCGGTGGCCGCCGCGACCGCCTGCCTCGACGCCGGCGTGCGGGTGGGATGCTTCCGCCCCCCGACCGTGCCCGCCGGGACGTCGCGGCTGCGGCTGACCGCGCGCGCGTCGCTGGACGACGCCGAGCTCGAGGTCGCGCGCAGGGTGCTCTCCGATGTGCTCGCCGAGCTGGGTTGAGGCACACCGGTGACGGTTCTGGTCGTCACCGGCACCGACACCGGGGTCGGCAAGACGGTCGTCACCGCCGCGCTGGCCTGTCACGCCCGTCAGGCCGGCATCGACGTGGCGGTGTGCAAGCCGGTCCAGACCGGCGTCGACGCCGGCGACGACGACCTCGCCGAGGTGGCCCGGCTATCCGGGGTGACGCAGCTGGCGGGGTTGGGCCGCTATCCGCTGCCGATGGCGCCGGTGGCCGCCGCCGAGGCGGCCGGAATGCCGCTGCCCACCCGCGAGCAGCTGCTGGCGCTCATCGGTGAGCTGGACCGGCCGGGGCGGCTCACATTGGTCGAGGGCGCCGGGGGACTGCTGGTCGAGCTCGGCGAAAACGGTGTCACCGCACGCGATCTCGCCGTCGCGCTGGGCGCCGCGGTGCTGGTCGTGGTCGGGCCGTCGTTGGGTACGCTCAACCACACCGCGCTGACCCTGGAATCGCTTGCCGCGCATCATGTTTCGTGCGCTGGTCTGGTCATCGGCAGCTGGCCCCGGCGGCCCGGCGTGGTGGAGACGACGAATCGGTCCGCGCTGGCCCGGCTGGCCGCGGTGCGCGCCGCGCTGCCCGAAGGGGCCGCAGCGCTGGACGCCGCCGACTTTGCGGCGCTGTGCACCCAGGCTTTCGACCGCGACTGGGTCGCCGCGCTGGTCGGCTGATGGTCGGATCCGTCGAGCTGGTCTTCGACCGCGACACCGAGGCGGCGATCCGCAACATGTGGGAGGCGCTGGCCGCGGCGGGGATACCCAGTCAGGCCCCGGCCAGCCGGCCGCACGTGACCCTGGCCGTGGCCGAAGGCATCGCGCCCGACGTCGACGAGCCGCTGCGCGCGGTGAGCGAACGGCTGCCGCTGCCCTGCGTGATCGGTGCACCGGTGTTATTCGGCCGCGCCAGTGCGGTTTTCGCGCGGCTGGTGGTGCCGACCGAAGAGCTGTTGGCCCTGCACGCCGAGGTGCACCGCTGCTGCGGGCCGCATTTGAGGCCGGGACCGATGCCCAACAGCCTGCCCGGCCAGTGGACCGCGCACGTCACGATGGCACGGCGCGTCGGCGGCGCCCAACTCGGCCGGGCGCTGCGCGTCGCGGGCCGGCCCGCCCAGATCGAGGGCAGCTTCACGGGTTTGCGCCGCTGGGACGGCAACAAGAAGGTCGAGCACCCGATTTAGTGGCGATCGCAAGCGCGGCGGGTCGCCGGGCGCGGCGGGTCGCCACCATCGGATCAACCGCCCGTCGTCGCGAACTCCGGCGCGATCGCCTGCTGCACCCTGGCGCGCCGCTCGTCGATGGTTCGGCCCAGGTCCTGCAGCAGCAGCGGCTTGCCCGTCACCAGCTGGACCAGGTGATCGCGATCGATCTCCAGCGCGGTCACCTCCCCGATGGCCTGCGCGTCGGCCAGGTTCGGCTGACGGGTCAGCGCGGTCACGCCCAGAAACGAGCCCTCGTCCAGCTCGCCGACCGCGACGGCCGTGCCGTCCGCGGCGGTGGCGGTCAACCGCACGCCGCCCTCGACCAGAAACGTGATCTTGGCGGGCACTCGCCCGGCATGCTCGACGATCTCGTCGGCCCCGTACCGAACGATCCTGGCGTGCGCCACCAACGCCTGCTGGTCCGGTTGGCTGAGCCGCAACGCCGGCGCCACCACCGTGCGCAGCGCCTTCTCGACACGCTCGGTCGTCGAGATGTCATCCTGGGCGCCGTCGAGGTGCAGGCCCTCGCGCCGCGCCGCGTACCACAGCCAGCGCAGAAACGCGGCCTGCGCGGCGGAGTCCTCCGCCGGCGACTTCAGCCCGACGGTCACCCGGTACTCGGCGGCCCCGGCGGGCACCGCCGTCGCCACGGCGTTGGGCCTGCGTTGCGGCAGTGCGTTGGCGACCCGCTCCAGCAGCGCGCACACCCGATCCGGCGGATCGATGTCGGAAAACGTTGTAGTGATGGCCAATTGGTGCGCACCGGCCGGGCGGCTGAGATTGGTGAACGAGGTGGTGGCCAGCACCGAGTTCGGCGTGATCTGCAGGCCGTGGCCGGACTGGATGTGCACGGAACGCCAGTTCGCCTCCACGATGCGGCCCCGGGCCGACGGGGTGTCGAGCCAATCGCCGATCCGGAACGGCTGCTCGAACAGCATGAACAGGCCCGACACGATCTGGCCGACGGAATTCTGCAGCATCAGACCGATGACCACCGACGTCACGCCCAGCGCGGTGAAAAGGCCGCCGACGCGCACGCCCCAGACGTAGGAGAAGATGACCGCCAGACCCACCCCGATCAGCACGAACCGGGTCACGTCGAGGAAGATGCCCGGGATTCGCTGGCGCCAGGACCCCTGCGGTGCGCCCTCGAAAACCGTTGCGTTGAGCCCGGACAGCAGCAGCACCAGCACCACGAACCCGAACACCGTGGCGAGCACCCGAACCGACGTGAACTGGGCCGGCATCCTGGCCACGTTCACCAGCAACACCAACAGGGCGCCCAGCGGAATCAGGTAACTGCGCAGCAGCAGGACGGGCCGCGCCAGCGGACTGTTCTTGCGCAGGAGGCTCTGATGCCACTCGGTCAGGGCGATCAGCAGCAGCGGCAGACCGAATACCACCCCGGCGGCCCAGTAAAGCGATGACGAGTCGAAGGTTCTCACTGCCCCTGCCCTTCCGACAGTTTCCAGATCTGCTGCTCGACGCCGCCGACCGTGATGGTGCCCGCCGGCGTGAACTGACGGATGTCGTGCATCACCTCGTAGACCTGGGCGGTGACATAGATTCCGGATTGTGTTGTGCTGCTGCGGGTTTGATGGGCCAGGTTGACCGCTGCGCCCCACATGTCGTAGACCACGCTGGATCGCCCGACCAGCCCGCTGATCACGTTGCCGGTGTTGATGCCCGCCCGCAGGGCCAGGTGGTAGCCCGTCTTGCTGTTGAAGCGCGCGATGATGTCGCGCATCTCGACGGCGAATTCGACGGTGCGGTGCACGCTGTCCAGGCGGGGGAAGTTCAGGCCGCAGCTGGCCAGGTAGCCGTTGTGCAGCGTGCGAATCGGTTCGATGCCCAGGGATTCCGCGGCCGAATCGAGCTCGCGGACCAGCTCGTCGACGATGCCCACCAACTCGCGGCCGGACAGCTTGCCCGAGATGTCATCGAGGCCGACGATGTCGGCGAAGATGACCGTGACGTCCTGGTGCTCCTGGGCGATGGTCTGCTCACCCTCGCGGTAGCGCCGGGCCACCGGTTCGGGCATCAGCGAGGCGAGCAGCCGGTCGTTCTCCTTGCGCTGTTCGTTGAGCAGTTCTTCCTTGATCTGCAGGTTGCGGCTCATCTCGTTGAAAGCGGCCATCAGCTCGCCGATTTCGTCGCGTGAGGTGACCGGGATCGAGACGTCGTAGTTGCCGGCGCCGATCTCCCGGGCGCCGGCCTGCAACCTGCGGATGGGCCGCACGAATATCTGGGCGACCAGCAGCGCGGCCACGCAGATGACGAAAACCATTGCGGTAGTGGTCAATATCAGTGTCTGGGTGAGCGACGCCACCCGGGCGTTGGCCTCGGAGGTTTCCCGGGTGGCCACGATCGACCAGTGCAGGTCGGAATTCGGCAGGGACAGCGGGGCGTAGGACGCGAGCTCACGTTGGCCCAGATAGCCGGTGTCGGTCACCGTTCCGGTCTCACCGCGCTGCGCTGCGCGCACGGCCGTGGTGACCACGGGCTGGACCAGGGTGGTGCCGCCCCATCTGATCGCGGTGTCGACGGTCTCGCGCCGGGCACCGGCGGCCAGCGCCTCTCGCCGGTATCGCTGCGGGTCCTCGATGAATAGCCGTGAATCGGAACGCATCAGGTTGTCCGGCCCCGCGAGATAGGTCTCGGCGGTCTGGCCCATGCCCGCGGCGCGCCACTGCTTGTCGGCGGTCATGATCCGGTTCACCTTTGCGATCGGCAGCGGCAGCGCCAGCACCCCGGCCGGTCTGCCGGGTGGGCCGATCGGTGCGACCAACCAGGCGATGGGCTGGCCGAGTTGTGGCTGATACGGCTGAAAGTCGGTGATCCACACGAAGTTCACCGAGTTCGCGGCCATCGCCTTCTGGTAGGCGTCGCGCAGATTGGACTGGCGATACGGGCCGGTGAGCACGTTGGTGCCCAGCGAGGCGCTTTTCCGGACGGTGTAGACGACATTGCCGCGGGTGTCCAGCAGCAGCGCGTCGCGGTATTCGAAGCGGGTGGCGATCTCGCGGAAGTAGTCGTTGAAGCGGGCGTTGGCCGCCGACCAGGCGCTGCCGTCGCCGGCGTCGTCGGGCGCGGACCCGTTCGAAGACCCGTGCGCCGCAACGGTGTAGTGCGCCTGCAGATAGCGCTGTGAGTTGTTGCTGGGCAGCACCGCATCCAGGGCGAGCCTGTTTCCGGTGTCGCGCTCCAACGGTTTGATCAGCCGCTCGGTGTAGAAATCCACCAGCGCCCGCTGCTGGCCGGGGTCGACGGGCGCGTTGGCCAGCTGGTCGAAGCCGGCCGTGAAGGCCTGCACCGCCTCGAGCGCGGTGGTGCCCCGGCTGTAGACGACCAGCGAATCCGACAGGTCCGAGAACAGCGTCTCGATCGCGCGTTTCTGCGCCTCGCGCAACTGCGTCATCCGCTCGGACGCCGCGGGCAACAACGCGTTGCGCGCGGCGACGTACTCGACGGTCCCGATCACGCCCAGCGACGCCAGGCTGGACACCAGCAGCATCAGCATCACCTTGGACTGAATGCTGATCCAGGACAGCGCGCGCGGGGGACGCATCTTTTTCCGGCCCGGGTCCTGCTCGGCCGCGGGGATCGACTCGGTGGGCCGCATCAACCGACCCGGCGTGGACTCGGCCCCCGACGCCGCGGCGTGGCTTCTTCCGACGGCGTGAGGTAGCGCACGTCCGGACGCCTACCCCCCGAAGAGCAGATACAAACCGGTGAAGGTGTAGCCGACCATCACCAGCATCATCGTCAGCTGCCCGGTGAGCTGATGGCCGGCGGGCAGCAGCCGCAGCGCCTTGTCGTGGGCCGCGATCACCGCGACGATGTGCCCGGTGACCACGCAGGTCACCTTCACCGCGGCGAGTACCGGCGGGTGCATGGACAACACGTACGCCACATGCAGGTGCGCCAGGCCGAGTAGGTTCCAGCCGTGGCCGAACGGGTCGGCCAGCGCGAACACCGCCTGCTGTCCGCGCTCCACCAGGTAGGACAGGTAGTGCGCGAAGATGTAGCCCACCACGATCGGGATCAGCGAATGCGCCATCTGGCCGGGCAATTCACGACGCTGCTCTGCGCTGACGCCGCCGGTGGCGCGCGCGGCGAGCGAAAAGGTCACCGCCACAACGCAAATGAAGACGATCAGCCCGACGGTACGCAGCATCGACGACGCCAGTGTGGGGGGCGCGCCGAATTCGCGGGTGAGCTGATCGGAGAAGCCGCGCCACGTCGGCGACGACGAGAAGCTGTCGAACGCCGTCGAGCCCAGCAGCACCGCCAGCAGGACCACCACGCCGGGCCGCACCGGCAGCGACGGCAGATGGTCGAGCGGGTTTCCGACGACGATCCGCCGCGTCTCCGGGTTGCGGCGAAACGGCGAGAGCCGGGAGACGGCCACGCTGTACACGCCGAAGGGATCGGCGCGGGCCAGCCAGCGCTGTCCGCACAGCCACGCGCCGACCAACATCAGCACGGCATAGCAGGCGATCCACGTCCTGACCCAGGGCAGCGACGCCGGGTTCGGGCTGGCCAGCTCCATCCAGACGAAGGCGAACAGGCCGAACGCGGCGGGTCGATAGCCCCAGCCTTCCGGGTAGGACAGCCGCGGTCGGCCGAGCCGTTCCGGGGTGACGCGCTGCAGCAGCAGATACATCGTGCGCATCGGCGAAATCACCCGCCACACCGGCCCGATGATCAGCGACACCGCCACCAGCCCGACCCACAGCAGCACGTAGAACGCGCCGAGCAGCCCGTTGGCCTCCGATTCGGGACCCCATACCCCGGCGGCCACCACCCAGGCCGCGAACGCCAGGGCCAGCCCGGCCGCGAACCCCCGCGCCACCCGGGAGTCGACGAAGGTCGTCAGCGCCGTCGGTAGGGGCCGGCCCGGCTTGAGCGGATCGAACCGCGGCCGGCGCCAGGCGAACGCCACGAGGGCGAAGGTGAACGTCAAGGCCCATGCCGCCCCGACCATCGCGTAGGCATAGGGCACCGGGAGATCACCCGAACCACCGAGCCCGTGCGCGAGCACCACCGCCGCGGCGGCGGAGCTCACGGCTGCACTTGGATGGTCGCGATGGTGCGGTCCAGATGATGCAGCTCCACCGCGACGTTGCCCGGCACGTCGACGGCGAATCCGAACGTCTGGTTGGGGGCGGCCTGGACCGCGAACTTGTGATCGGGCGTCGAATGCACGTGCAGCTCGTCGGTGGCGTCGCTGGTCACGTGCAGGGTGATCTGCTGATGCACCTTGGCCTGCAGCGTGGCGTTGGTCGGGGTGACCTGACCGTGGGCGATGGTCACGTCGACGGTCAGCGGTGCCGCCGGCGACTTGTCAGCCGAACCACCGCAGCCGACCAGGCCGCACACCAGCGCCGCCGCCCATGCCGTGCTGAGGGTGCCGCGAAGCGTCATGGGTTCATGCCGCCCGCGGGATCGGCTGCTTGTCTTCCACCGGTTCCGGCTCGGCCAGGGAGTTGTTGAGCCGGCCGGCGCCCCAGGTCAAGCCGGCGATCACCATGAGCGTCAGGAACAGCACCACGATCCCACCAGCGGTGAACAACCAGGCGGGTGCGCTTTGGTCGCGTTCACGCTGCAGGATGGTGACTTCCAGGACGAACGGCCGCGTGCTCGACGTCAGCGCGGGGACCTCTGGGGCCGGGATGGCGGCGTCTGCCGGTTCCCAAATCGGCACGGCCGTCATCGTGCGGCCGTCCTGGACCCGCAGCAGGGTCTTCCAGTCGCCCCACACCGGAACCGGCTGGGTGGAGCGGTAGTGCCCCGGCCCGACCTTGGCGAGCCGGTCGATGATCAGGCCGCGGTCGTTATTCATGCGGCCCTGCCAGGACAGGATCGTCAGCCAGTCCGGATTGTCGCTGACCATGTCGGCGGGCAGGAGTTGGACGTCGGCCGACACCATGCGCTGCCCCGGGGCGCTGGGCAGGTCGGTCAACGTGATGGTGGCGTTGTTCTTGCTCGGCACCAGGATGTGCAGGCCGTTGGCCACCGCGCCGCCGATCACCAGGACCGTGGCCACCACCACCGAGATCCCGATGGCGCGCCCGGGGAGGCGCTGTCCGGTGAGCACCATGCCGAACATGGCGCCACACATACCCATCAGGACCGCAACCGGCACGGCCATCGCCAGGGCCTCGCCCCACATGCTGATCGGCCAGGGGTAGTGGTAGACCGCCGCGATCCACAGCGACTCCAGCCAGAGCCCGATCGTGCCCACTCCCAGCCCGGCGACCGCGCCGAAGACGACGGGGCGCCTGAACACCGGCGTCAGCGCGATCAACTCGACGGCCAGCGCGGGGCCGAGGTAGAGCGGGAACCAGTTGATCGGGGCGCCGAGTATCGGCCCGACCAGCAGGGCGACGCCGCCGCGCAGGGCGATCGCGAAGACGGCCGCGATGACGGCCGCTCCCCGGCCCATGGTGATGCGGGCGGCGACCGCCGCCAGCGCGGCCGCGCCGGCGATCAGCATCGGTTGGAACACCAGCCGGAATTGCGGGACGCCGAAGTCGAACTCGATCTGATAGACCGACAAGCCGATGAACAAGCCGCCGAAGGACAGGTAGCGCAGGAAGGTGATGAAGGCGCCGTGGTAGACGTCCTCGCCTTCGTCGGCCTCACCCTCGCGCTCCAGCATCAGCACCGCGAACAGCGAAAAACAGGCCCCGCCGATCATCATCAAATGTGTTGGGCCCCAGAGGGTTACATCCTGGCCGAAGATGCGGTGCCAGATGTCGTCGAGCGGGAACCCGATCATCGCGTACAGCCCGCAGCCGGCCATCAGCACGCCGCCCACCGGCGCGTGCCAGTTCCGCGTGATCCGCACCGCGGCCGGGCCGGGCTGGTCGAACGGCAGCACGACCGCCGTCATGCCGCCCAGGAAGATGCCGAACAATCCGATGATGATGAAGTAGTGCGCCGGGTTGGCCAGTGGGCCCGGGTCGCGGCCGTTGCCGATATGCCAGCTGACGTCCCAGATGAACCCGAACAGCGCGCAGATGATCGACGTGGTGAACACCAGGACCGGCAGGGCGACCCAACCGGGCCGGTGGAATTTGTCGCCCACCTTGTCGGCGACCCGGGTCAGCCATTCGATGCGATGGGTGCGGTGGGCGTGGCCCACCCACAGCAACAGCAGCGTGATTACCGCCGCGGCGATGGATAGCCCGATCACCTGATTGAGCCCGGCGCCGCGTGCCGGTGCCTCAGCAACAATCGTCAGTTCATTCGACCGCATCGTCGTGCCTCCCAACCGCGCCGGGCTGCCCCGGAGAATCCGACTGAAGTCAACCGCTTATTACTGTCAAGTAGGTTCGTGATTGATTGTTTAATGCCCCGATCCCGGGCTCGTCAATCACGCGTTTTGTCCGGCGTGTCGGCATGGGAGGACTCGGGCGCGGACCCCGTGGTGTTGCGGCCCTCGCGCCGGTCACGCAGTGCGATGTACAGGATCACCCCGACGACGATCACCGCAGGCAGAAACGCCGGCGCCGCCAGCAGCAAGTAGTGGTGCGCCAGGATTTCGACGTGCGGAGTCACCATGGTCGTATACCCATAGGTTGGGCGGGCCCTTCGGCCGTTACCCTACTTTGAACACCTTTTCATTCACCGCTGCCACCACCACGTGGCAGATGTGTCCCCACGCGCGGACACCAGAAAGAGGCAGGGGAGTACCTGGTGACTCAAGCGGCAACTCGACCGACGGCCGATACGGGCAACGACGAGGACATCTTGGCGGTGGCCCGGCAGCAGGTGCTCGAGGACGGCCAGGGACTGCGCCGGGACCAGGTGCTGCGGGTGCTGCAGCTGTCCGACGACCGCCTCGACGAACTGCTGGCGCTGGCCCACGAGGTGCGGATGCGCTGGTGCGGCCCCGAGGTCGAGGTCGAGGGCATCATCAGCCTCAAGACCGGCGGCTGCCCGGAGGACTGTCACTTCTGCTCGCAGTCGGGCCTGTTCGCGTCGCCGGTCCGCAGCGCCCGGCTGGACATCCCCAGCCTGGTCGAGGCCGCCAAGCAGACCGCCAAGTCCGGCGCCACCGAATTCTGCATAGTGGCCGCGGTGCGCGGCCCCGACGAGCGGCTGCTGGCCCAGGTCGCGGCCGGCATCGAAGCGATCCGCAACGAGGTCGAGATCAACATCGCCTGCTCGCTGGGGATGCTGACGGCCGAGCAGGTCGAACAGCTCGCCGAAATGGGCGTGCACCGCTACAACCACAACCTCGAGACCGCCCGCTCGTACTTCACCAACGTCGTGACCACCCACAGCTGGGAGGAGCGTTGGCAGACGCTGTCGATGGTCCGCGACGCCGGCATGGAGGTCTGCTGCGGCGGCATCCTCGGCATGGGCGAGACCCTCGAGCAGCGCGCGGAATTCGCCGCCGAACTGGCCGAACTGGGTCCCGACGAGGTGCCGCTGAACTTCCTCAACCCGCGGCCGGGCACCCCGTTCGGCGACCTGGAGGTGATGCCGGCGAGCGAGGCGCTGAAGTCGGTGGCCGCCTTCCGCCTGGCGCTGCCGCGCACCATGCTGCGGTTCGCCGGTGGCCGCGAGATCACCCTGGGCGACCTGGGCGCCAAGCAGGGCATCCTGGGCGGCATCAACGCCGTCATCGTCGGGAACTACCTGACCACGCTGGGTCGCCCCGCCGAATCCGACCTGGAACTGCTCGACGACCTGCAGATGCCCCTCAAGGGGCTCAACGCCAGCTTGTAGGCCGGCGGCCGCGGCTAGGTTGAAGATTGTGGTTGGCGATCTGGGCGCCCTGGGAGCGGCAGTCAGTGCCGGCGTCTACAACGTCTACACCGGGGAATTAGGGGGCACCGCCGTGCCGACAGCGGCCCAGCTGGGCCTTGAGCCTCCCCGCTTCTGCGCGGCATGCGGGCGCCGGATGGTGGTGCAGGTGCGCCCCGACGGCTGGCGGGCCCGCTGTTCGCGGCACGGCGAGGTCGATTCCGCCGACCTGGAGACGCAACGGTGACCGAGCAGACCAAGGCGGACGCCGCCGAACTTTCCGCGCCCATCACCGCGTCGAGCCGCAGGCGCGCGCTCCTGGTGGTGGCGCTTGCGTCGGCGGCGACCGGTCTGGCGATCGGCGGGCTGTGGGCCTTGATCGCCCCGCCGATTCGCGCCGTGGTGGCCCTCACCCGCTCGGGCGAGCGGGTGCACGACTATCTGGGCAACGAGTCCGAGCACTTCTTCGTCGCCCCCGCCCTGATGCTGGGGCTGCTGACCGCGCTGGCCGTGGTGGGCTCGGTCTGGGTGTGGCAGTGGCGCGAGCACCGCGGACCGGGAATGGTCATCGCGCTGTCGGCCGGCATGGTGGGCGCCGCCGCGGCGGCCTCGGCGGTGGGGGCCGGCCTGGTGCGGCTGAGCTACGGAGCGCTGGACTTCGATGCGGTGCCGCTGTCGAAAACCCCGTCGGTCGCCTACGTCACGCAGGCGCCGCCGGTGTTCTTCTCCGACGGTCCGCTGCAGATCGCGGTCAGCCTGCTGTGGCCGGCCGGAATCGCGGCCCTGGTCTACGCCGTGCGGGTGGCCGCCGACGCGCGCGACGACCTGGGTGCGTTTCCGCCGCAGCCGGGGCCCGCCGGTGGGGTGCCGGCGCGAGGGGGAGGCGCCGAAGCGCCGGTGTCATAGCGGACGGCGGCCGATCTTGCGGCCCGTGATGACCTTGGCCGCGATCTTCATCAGCCGGGCCATGCCGACGTAGGTCATCGGGTTGAACATCGTCGGCCACGTGGTCCGGACCAGGTGATCGGTCAGCGGGCGGCCTCCGAAGCGATCTGTCAGCCAGCGCAGCGCCATCGGCGCCGACAGCGGATGCAGCATCATGTGCTCGTTGAAGGCGTCGCGGTGGTAGGTGACCCGCGCGCCGCCGGCCGAATACGCGTCGGCCAGCACGTCGATGTCGTGGACGTCGATCAGGTAGTCGTGCACGGCCTGCACGATCAGCACCGGTGGCGTCGGAACGGCGGCGCCCAGCTTGATGTGGTCGAAGACGTGCGTGATCTCCGGGGTGGACAGGATCTGCTCGAGCGGCTCGTCGAGGTAGTCGCCCATGTCCTTGCCGGCCATCCGCACGACGGCTTCCACCGTCGTCATCTTCTCCAGCGAGTCCAGCAGCGCGCGCCCCTCCTCGTTGGTGTGCTCGCGGATCACCCGGTCCAGATCGGGGTAGATGTGCGCGAGCGCGGCCACCACGAGCGCGGGCAGCCCCGATAGGAAGCTGCCGTTGAGTCGGCGGAAGGTGTTGCCCAGGTCCCCGACGGGGGAGCCCAGCACCGCCCCGACGATGTCCAGTTCGGGCGCGTACTCGGCGCACGTCTCGGCGGCCCAGGCGCTGGCCAGTCCGCCGCCGGAGTACCCCCACAGCCCGATGGGCGCCTCGGCGGACAGACCGAGGCGCTCCGAACTCAGCGCGGCCCGGATGCCGTCCAGGACGCGGTAGCCGGGTTCATACGGTGCGCCCCACAGGCCGCGCAGGCCCTCGTGGTCGGGCACGGAGACGGCCCATCCCTCGGCGACGGCGGCGGCGATCAGGAAAAGCTCGAACTGGCCGATCGCGCCCAGCGCCTTCGCCCGGCGCCGCAGTGCGTAGGACGGGAAACAGCGGGACGAGACGGCGTCGATCGCGCACTGGTAGGACAGCACCGGGCAGGGACGCCCCGGGGCCAGCTCGGCGGGGACGATCACCGTCGTGGCGGTGGCCTCCGGCTCGCCGTTCATGTCCATCGTGCGGTACAGCAGCTGGACGGCCTTGATCGGCTGCGGGATCAAGCCGAGGAACGCCAGCTCGACGTCGCGCGAGCGCAGCACCGTCCCGGGTTCGGCGTGCTGAAAGCCCAGTGGCGGCTGGTAGAACGGGTCGTCCGAGGGCAGCAGTGGACGAACCTTGTGCTGCAGTTCCTCGTGTGGCGGGCGGGCGATCCATTCCGCACCCTGCGTGCCTGCCAGGTTGCCGAGCTCAGCCATTGAGGCTCCCTTCGTGGCCACCCGGCATTCTTGCGTACGAACGGCAGGTAACCAAAACGCAATCGCCGCACTGTGAGCGACTTCTCGTCACACTAGCCAGGTCAGACGCGATTCACCCCCGCGTCGCCCGCCTTTCGCCCAAGCCTAGCCTGGCGACCCGGGCGGCCTGAGTGCGGCGAACTCGTCGGTGACCCGCAGCGCCGCGTCGGTGAACCGGTACAGCGCGGCCGGGCGTCCGCCGCTGCGGCCGGATTGCGCGATGGTGCCGGTCGCCGTGATGACGCCGCGCCGGGCCAGCACCCGCTGCAGGTTCGTCGCGTCGACCTGATAGCCCAACGCGGCGCCGTAGATGTCCCGCAGCGTGGAAAGCGCGAATTCCCTTGGAGCCAAAGCGAATCCGATGTTGGTGTAGGACAGTTTGGCGTTCAGCCTGGTGCGGGCGTTGTCCACCATCTGGCCGTGGTCGAAGGCCATCGGCGGCAGGCAGTTCACCGGGTGCCAGCGGGTGTCCGGCGGTAGTTCGGGGCTGGCGGGGGAGGGCACCAGGCCCAAGAAGGTGGACGCGATCACCCGGGCGCCGGGCACCCGCTGCGGGTCGGAGAACACCGCGAGTTGTTCCAGGTGCGCCAGCTCTTTGAGGTCGACCTTCTCGGCGAGCTGGCGCCGCACCGAGGTGATCATGTCCTCGTCGTTGCGCAGCCGACCGCCCGGCAGCGACCACTTGCCCTGTTGTGGATCCCGGGCGCGCTGCCATAACAGCACGTTCAGCTGCGGTTTCGCCGGGGGGCGTCCCTTCGTAACCTGTTCGCTCGCTTCGCGAACCTGGAACACGACCGCGAGCACTTCGTGGGCGGTGCTACCATGGGCCATGTTTTCGATTATAAGTCGAAAACCTCCTGGGCTGAAAGGAGCCGCCATGACGGTTATCAATCGCATGGACACGCTCGCCGAAAGCATGATCGCCGACATCACCAACTCGCCCACCGGCTACGCCGGCGTGGCCGGGGATGAGCAATGGGCCGCCGAGGTTCGCCGCCTGGCGAAGCTGCGCGGCGCCACCGTGCTGGCGCACAACTATCAGTTGCCCGAGATCCAGGACGTCGCCGACCACGTGGGCGACTCGCTGGCGTTGTCGCGGATCGCCGCCGAGGCGCCCGAGGACACCATCGTGTTCTGCGGGGTGCACTTCATGGCCGAGACGGCCAAGATCCTGAGCCCTGACAAGACCGTGCTCATCCCGGACCAGCGCGCCGGCTGCTCGCTGGCCGATTCCATCACCGCCGACGAACTGCGCGCCTGGAAGGACGACCACCCCGGCGCGGTCGTCGTCTCCTACGTCAACACCACGGCGGCGGTCAAGGCGCTCACCGACATCTGCTGCACCTCGTCCAACGCGGTCGAGGTCGTCGAGTCGATCGACCCCGACCGCGAGGTGCTGTTTTGCCCGGACCAGTTCCTCGGCGCCCATGTCCGTCGCATGACGGGCCGCGAGAACTTGCACGTGTGGGCCGGCGAATGCCACGTGCACGCCGGGATCAACGGCGACGAACTCAATGACCAGGCCCGCGCCAATCCCGACGCCGAGCTCTTCGTGCACCCCGAATGTGGTTGCGCCACTTCGGCCTTGTACCTCGCGGGCGAGGGCGCCTTCCCGCCGGACCGGGTGAAGATCTTGTCCACCGGCGGCATGCTGGAGGCCGCCAACCAGACCGACGCACGCAAGGTGCTGGTCGCCACCGAGGTCGGCATGCTCTACCAATTGCGCAGGGCGGCACCGCAAGTCGACTTCCGCGCCGTCAACGACCGCGCCTCCTGCAAATTCATGAAGATGATCACCCCGGCGGCCCTGCTGCGCTGCCTGGTCGAGGGCGCCGACGAGGTCGATGTCGACCCCGACGTCGCCGCCGCCGGCCGGCGCAGCGTACAGCGAATGATCGAAATCGGGCAGCCGGGCGGTGGCGAATGATCGCCCGTCCCCAGTGGACGCACAGCGCCGACGTCGTCGTGATCGGCACCGGCGTCGCGGGATTGGCCGCCGCGCTGGCCGCACACCGTGCCGGGCGCAGCGTCGTCGTGCTGAGCAAGGCCGACCAGGCGCGGGGGGCGACCGCCACCCATTACGCGCAGGGTGGCATCGCGGTGGTGCTGCCCGACAACGACGACTCGGTGGAGGCCCACGTCGCCGACACCGTGGTCGCCGGCGCCGGCCTGTGCGACCCGCAGTCGGTGTACTCGATCGTCGCCGACGGATATGCGGCGGTCGCCGAATTGGTCGGCGACGGAGCACGATTCGACGAGTCCGCGCCGGGCAAATGGGCGCTGACCCGCGAAGGCGGACACTCCCGGCGTCGCATCGTGCACGCCGGCGGCGACGCCACCGGTGCCGAGGTGCAGCGCGCGCTGGACCACGCGGCCCGCACGCTGGACATCCGCACCGGCCATGTTGCGCTGCGCGTGCTGCACGACGGCGCCGCGGTGACCGGCGTCCTGGCGGGCAACCCGGACGGCTACGGAATCATCAGCGCGCCCTCGGTGATCTTGGCCTCCGGGGGCCTCGGGCACCTGTACGGCGCGACCACCAACCCCGAGGGCTCCACCGGCGACGGCATCGCGCTGGCCCTGTGGGCCGGTGTCGCGGTCAGCGATCTCGAATTCATCCAGTTCCACCCCACGATGCTGTTCACCCCCGACGCCGCGAGCGGACGGCGCCCGCTGATCACCGAGGCCATTCGCGGCGAGGGCGCGAGACTGATTGACTCCCAAGGCAATTCGGTGACCGCCGGCGTCCACCCGATGGGCGATCTGGCGCCCCGCGACGTCGTCGCCGCGGCCATCGACACCCGGCTGAAGGCCACCGGCGATGCCTGCGTCTTCCTCGACGCGCGCCACATCGGTGACTTCGCCAACCGGTTCCCGACGGTGACGGCCGCCTGCCTGGCCGCCGGCATCGATCCGGTGCGTCAACCCATTCCCGTTGTCCCCGGGGCGCATTACAGCTGCGGCGGCATCGTCACCGACGTGTACGGCCAAACCGAACTGCCCGGATTGTTCGCCGCCGGCGAGGTGGCACGCACCGGACTGCACGGCGCCAACCGGCTGGCGTCCAACAGCCTGCTGGAAGGGCTGGTCGTCGGCGGGCGGGCCGGCAGGGCCGCGGCCGCGCACGCCGCGGCGACCGGGCGGGTGCACGCGGTCGCCCCCGAGCCGCTCGTCCACACCGCGCCGGCGCGCGCCGACCTGCAGCACGCGATGAGCCGGGACGCGTCGGTGGTGCGCGACGCCGCCGGCCTCACCCGGCTGTCGACCGTGCTGGCGCAGGCGAAGGTCCGCCCCGTGACCGGCCGCCGCGACTTCGAGGACGTCGCGCTGGCCGTCGCCGCCCGCGCGGTCACGACCGCCGCCCTGGCCCGCACCGAGAGTCGCGGTTGCCACCATCGCGCCGAGTACCCGCGGACCGCCTCGGAGCTGGGACGCAGCAACGTGTTGCGCCTGGCCGACGACCAGAGCGCGGTGCTGGTGGAGGCATTGGCGGCGGTCGTATGACCGCGATGTCCGACTGCGAACTGACCGCCGCGCGCGAAACCATCAAGCGCGGCCTGGTGGAGGATCTGCGCTACGGGCCGGACATCACCACCCTGGCGACGGTGCCCGCCGAGGCGGTGGCGACCGCGTCGATGGTGCCCCGCGAGCCGGGCGTGGTCGCCGGGATCGACATCGCGTTGCTGGTGCTCGACGAGGTGCTCGGCGCCCGCGGCTACGAGGTGGTCGATCGCGTCGAGGACGGCGCCCACCTGCAGCCGGGTGAGTCGGTGCTGACGCTGCGAGCCGAGACCCGCGGCCTGCTGACCGCCGAGCGGACCATGCTCAACCTGATCTGCCACCTGTCCGGGATCGCCACCACGACGGCACACTGGGTGGCCGCCGTGCACGGCACCAAGGCCCAGGTGCGCGATACCCGCAAGACGCTGCCCGGCCTGCGCGTGCTGCAGAAATACGCGGTCCGGGTCGGCGGCGGCGTCAACCACCGGCTCGGGCTCGGCGACGCCGCCCTGATCAAGGACAATCACGTGGTGGCCGCGGGATCGGTGGTCGACGCGCTGCGGGCCGTGCGCGACGCGGCACCGGACCTACCCTGCGAGGTGGAAGTGGATTCACTCGAGCAGTTGGACGAGGTGCTGCCCGAGAAGCCCGAGCTGATCCTGCTGGACAATTTCCCGGTGTGGCAGACACAGATGGCCGTGCAGCGCCGCGACGCGCGCGCACCCGCGGTGCTGCTGGAATCGTCGGGCGGGCTCAGCCTCGACAACGCGGCCGCCTACGCCGCGACCGGGGTGGACTATCTGGCCGTCGGCGCCCTGACCCATTCGGTCCGGGTGCTCGACATCGGCCTCGACATGTAGGTGGGGCTTCCGGGCGCGTCGAGTGGGCGCCCGACGCCGGGCCGTCGGCCGCGCGGGGCGCCTCAGGCGATGTCGGCGACGAAAACGCCGATCCGGCGCAGCTGCAGGCGCGCCATCGCCGGCAGACCGGCGCCGTCCGAGCCGGCGGGCAGGATCCGCGGGTTGGTCAGGTGCACCGTGCGATTACGGCTGAACTCCACGTCGGCCTCGCCCGCGGCCAGCACGTTCTTCACCCAGTTCGTTTTGCCGTGACCCAGCGCGATCGCCAGCACGTTGCCCTTGCGGTAGGGCGTGACGATGGTCTCGTACGGCTTGCCGGAGGTGCGGCCGCGATGCTTGATCGTCGCCGTCCCGGGCAGAAAGCGGGCGATCGGCTTGACCGCCCGGTTGAAGTACTTGATCTGAAACCGCTCGAACCAGGGCGGAAACACCATCGGGACGCCCGGGGCGTTGTTGGGGTGATCCTTGGCGGACATGGCGGCTCCCTGGGTCGGCGCTACGTTTCAGCGCGGGGTATGGCCTCGATACCGGCACTGTACCGGTCGAATATCGACTTGAGTTCCTCTGGGACAATGGACAGCGTGAGCCCGACCCAACCGTCGCCGATGGCCCGTATCGACCTGCGGGGTGCGGAGCTGACGGCTGCGCGATTGCGGTCGGCGCTGCCCCGCGGCGGTGCCGACGTCGAGGCGGTGCTGCCCAAGGTCCGGCCCATCGTGGCCGCCGTCGCCGAGCGCGGCGCCGAGGCCGCCCTGGAATTCGGCGCCACCTTCGACGGGATCCGGCCCCCGGCCGTCCGCGTGCCCGGCGCTGCCCTCGAGAAGGCCCTGACCGAACTGGACCCGCGGGTGGCCGACGCCCTGCGGGTGATGATCGAGCGCACCCGCGCGGTGCACGCCGACCAGCGCCGCACCGACGTGACGACCACCCTGGGCCCGGGCGCGACGGTCACGGAGCGGTGGGTTCCCGTCGACCGGGTGGGTCTCTACGTGCCCGGGGGCAACGCCGTCTACCCGTCCAGCGTGGTGATGAACGTCGTGCCGGCCCAAGCCGCCGGGGTCGCCTCGCTGGTGGTGGCCAGCCCGCCGCAGGCCCAGTTCGACGGTCTGCCGCACCCGACGATCCTCGCCGCGGCCCGGCTGCTGGAGGTCGACGAGGTGTGGGCCGTGGGCGGCGCGCAGGCGGTGGCGCTGCTGGCCTACGGCGGCACCGATCTCGACGGCGCCGAGTTGGCGCCCGTCGACATGATCACCGGGCCCGGCAACATCTACGTCACCGCCGCCAAGCGGCTGTGCCGGTCGCGCGTCGGCATCGACGCCGAGGCCGGCCCCACCGAGATCGCGATCCTGGCCGACCACACCGCCGACCCGGCGCACGTGGCGGCCGACCTGATCAGTCAGGCCGAGCACGACGAGATGGCGGGCAGCGTGCTGGTCACCCCCAGCGCGGAGTTGGCAGCGGCCACCGAGGCCGAGTTGGCCGCCCAGCTGAGCACGACCGTGCACCGCGACCGGGTGACGGCTGCACTCGGTGGCCGCCAGTCGGCCATCATACTGGTCGACGACCTGGACGCCGGGGTCACCGTCGTCAATGCCTACGCCGCCGAACACCTGGAGATCCAGACCGTCGACGCGGCGGCCGTGGCGGGCCGAATCCGTTCGGCCGGCGCCATTTTCGTCGGCCCGTATGCGCCGGTGAGCCTCGGCGACTACTGCGCGGGATCCAACCACGTGCTGCCGACCGCCGGCAGCGCCCGGCATTCCAGCGGACTGTCCGTGCAGACCTTCCTGCGCGGCATCCACGTCGTCGACTACACCGAGGCGGCCCTGAAGGACGTGTCCGGACACGTGATCGCGCTGGCCGAGGCCGAAGACCTGCCGTCACACGGCGAAGCGGTGCGGCGGAGGTTCGAGCGATGAGCATCGAGAAGCCCGCGCGCCAACCGACACTGGACGACCTGCCGCTGCGCGAGGACCTGCGCGGCAAATCGCCCTACGGCGCACCGCAATTGGATGTCCCGGTGCGGTTGAACACCAACGAGAACCCGCATCCGCCCAGCACGGCGCTCGTCGACGACGTGGTGCGCTCGGTGGGCCAGGCGGCCGCCGATCTGCACCGCTATCCCGATCGCGACGCGGTGGCCCTGCGCACCGACCTGGCCGCCTACCTGAGCGCCCAGACCGGTGTCGCGCTAGGTGTGGAAAACCTCTGGGCGGCAAACGGTTCCAACGAGATTTTGCAGCAGCTGCTGCAGGCGTTCGGCGGCCCCGGGCGCAGTGCCATCGGGTTCGTCCCGTCCTACTCGATGCACCCGATCATCTCTGACGGCACCCGCACCGAATGGCTGCATGCCGCCCGCGCCGACGACTTCAGCCTAGACGTGGATACCGCCGTGGCCGCGATCACCGACCGCCGGCCCGACGTGGTGTTCGTCGCCAGCCCGAATAACCCGTCCGGACAGAGCGTTTCGCTGCCGGACCTGCGGCGGCTGCTCGACGTGGTGCCCGGCATCCTGATCGTCGACGAGGCCTACGGCGAATTCTCCTCGCAACCCAGCGCGGTCGCGCTGGTGGCGGAGTATCCGACCAAGCTCATCGTCTCGCGCACCATGAGCAAGGCGTTCGCGTTCGCCGGCGGCCGGCTGGGCTACCTGATCGCCACCCCGGCGGTGATCGACGCGATGCTGCTGGTGCGGCTGCCGTATCACCTGTCGGTGCTCACCCAGGCCGCCGCGCGGGCCGCCCTGCGGCACGCCGACGACACGCTGGGCAGCGTGGCGACCCTGATCGCCGAACGCGAACGCGTCTCGACGGCCTTGACCGGCATGGGTTTTCGGGTGATTCCCAGCGACGCCAACTTCGTGCTGTTCGGTGAATTCGCCGACGCGCCGGCCACCTGGCAACGCTATCTGGACGCCGGAGTGCTGATCCGCGACGTCGGAATCCCCGGCTACCTGCGCGCCA
Source organism: Mycobacterium sp. 1165196.3 (assembly GCF_001673415.1). Classification (NCBI taxonomy): domain Bacteria; kingdom Bacillati; phylum Actinomycetota; class Actinomycetes; order Mycobacteriales; family Mycobacteriaceae; genus Mycobacterium; species Mycobacterium sp. 1165196.3. Next base: position 57,699 of record NZ_LZLU01000062.1, read on the forward strand.
CCACCGGGCTGGCCGAGGAGAACGACGCCTTCCTGCAAGCCAGCGCCCAGATCGCCGCCACCAAACTGGCCCCAGCCACCTCAGTAGGAGCGATCGCAAGCGCGGCCAAGCCGCGTGCGGCGGGTCGCGACCATGTGTTAGGAGCCCCGTGAGCACCGAAACCCGCCGCGCCCGCATCGAGCGCCGCACCAAGGAATCCGACATCGTCGTCGAACTCGACCTCGACGGCACCGGCCGGGTCGACATCGACACCGGTGTGCCGTTCTACGACCACATGCTGACGGCCCTGGGCAGCCACGCCAGCTTCGACCTGACCGTGCGCACCAAGGGCGATGTCGAGATCGAGGGACACCACACCATCGAGGACACCGCGATCGCACTCGGCCAGGCGCTCGCGAAGGCCCTGGGTGACAAACGGGGCATCCGCCGGTTCGGTGACGCCTTCATCCCGATGGACGAGACGCTGGCCCACGCGGCGGTCGACGTGTCCGGCCGGCCCTACTGCGTGCACAGCGGGGAACCGGATCACTTGCAGCACACCACCATTGCCGGCAACTCGGTGCCCTATCACACCGTCATCAACCGGCACGTGTTCGAATCGCTGGCCATGAACGCGCGCATCGCGCTGCACGTGCGCGTGCTGTACGGGCGCGACCCGCACCACATCACCGAGGCGCAGTACAAGGCGGTTGCCCGCGCGCTGCGCCAGGCGGTCGAGTCCGACCCCCGCGTCTCGGACGTGCCGTCCACCAAAGGGGTGCTGTGACGGCGCACAAGAAGGTCGTCGTCCTCGACTACGGCTCGGGCAACCTGCGGTCGGCTCAGCGCGCGCTCGAGCGGGTCGGCGCGTCGGTCGAGGTGACCGCCGACGCCGCCGCCGCGGCCGCCGCCGACGGGCTGGTGGTGCCCGGCGTCGGTGCGTACGAGGCCTGCATGACGGGACTGCGCGGCATCGGCGGCGACCGCATCATCGCCGACCGGGTGGCCGCCGGGCGCCCGGTACTGGGCGTCTGTGTTGGGATGCAGATCCTGTTCGCCCACGGCGTCGAATTCAGCGTGGAGACCGCGGGCTGCGGGCAGTGGCCGGGATACGTCACGCGACTGCAAGCTCCCGTCATCCCGCACATGGGCTGGAACGTCGTCGAATCCGGGCCCGGCACAGTGCTGTTCAAGGGACTCGACGCCGACACCCGGTTCTACTTCGTGCACTCCTATGCCGCCCAGCAGTGGGAAGGTTCGCCGGATGCGGTGCTGACGTGGGCCACCCACGAGGGCCCGTTTCTGGCCGCGGTCGAGGACGGGCCGCTGTCGGCCACCCAATTCCACCCGGAGAAGAGCGGGGATGCCGGCGCGGCCTTGTTGAGCAATTGGGTCCGGGGATTGTGACGGACCTCGCGCCGGCGCTTTGTGTCAAGCAACCGCCGCGGACGCACGTCACCCGTCGCGTGCCCGGCACACAGGAGGAAATGTGTTGATCTTGTTGCCCGCGGTCGACGTGGTCGACGGCCGCGCCGTGCGTCTGGTGCAGGGCAAGGCGGGCAGTGAAACCGAATACGGCTCGGCGCTGGACGCCGCGCTGACCTGGCAGCGCGACGGCGCCGAATGGATCCATCTGGTGGATCTGGACGCGGCGTTCGGGCGCGGTTCCAACCGCGAACTGCTGGCCGAGGTGGTCGGCAAGCTCGACGTGCGGGTGGAGCTGTCCGGCGGCATCCGCGACGACGACTCGCTGGCCGCCGCCCTGGCCACCGGCTGCGCTCGGGTCAACCTGGGCACGGCGGCCCTGGAAAACCCGCAGTGGTGCGCCCGCGCGATCAGCGAGCACGGCGACCGGGTGGCCGTGGGCCTGGACGTGCAGATCGTCGACGGCGAGCACCGGCTGCGCGGGCGGGGCTGGGAGACCGACGGCGGTGACCTGTGGGAGGTGCTGGAACGCCTTGACGGGCAAGGCTGTTCGCGGTTCGTGGTCACCGACGTGACCAAGGACGGCACCCTGGGCGGGCCCAATCTGGACCTGCTGGCGTCGGTCGCCGAGCGCACCGACGCCCCGGTGATCGCCTCCGGCGGCGTGTCCAGCCTCGACGACCTGCGCGCGATCGCCACCCTCACCGGCCGCGGTGTCGAGGGCGCCATCGTGGGCAAGGCCCTCTACGCCGGGCGGTTCACCTTGCCGCAGGCGCTGGCCGCGGTGGCGGAGTAGCGCCGCATGGACGTGCACACGTTGGTGGCCCAGGCGTCGGCGATCCTCGACGACGCGGCCGAGCCGTTTCTGTCCGGGCACCGCGCCGATTCCGCGGTCCGCAAGAAGGGCAACGACTTTGCCACCGACGTCGACCTCGCGATCGAGCGTCAGGTGGTCGCCGCGCTCGTCGAGGCCACCGGGATCGGGGTGCACGGCGAGGAGTTCGGCGGTTCGGCCGTCGACTCCCCGTGGGTGTGGGTGTTGGACCCCGTCGACGGCACCTTCAACTACGCGGCCGGATCGCCGATGGCCGGGATCTTGTTGGGCCTGCTGCACCACGGCGACCCGGTGGCCGGGCTGACCTGGCTGCCGTTCTTCGACCAGCGCTACACCGCGGTGACGGGCGGACCGTTGCGCAAGAACGGGGTGCCGCAGCCGCCGCTGACCTCCATCGACCTGGCCGACGCGCTGGTCGGGGCCGGGTCGTTCAGCGCGGACGCGCGGGGCCGGTTCCCGGGACGCTACCGGATCGCGTTGCTGGAGAACCTGAGTCGGGTCTCGTCGCGATTGCGCATGCACGGCTCCACCGGACTCGACCTCGCGTTCGTCGCCGACGGAATATTAGGCGCGGCAGTAAGTTTCGGCGGCCACGTGTGGGATCACGCCGCCGGGGTCGCGCTGGTGCGAGCCGCCGGCGGTGTCGTCACCGACCTGGCCGGGCAGCCGTGGACCCCCTCGTCGGATTCCGCGCTGGCGGCGGGTCCCGACGCCCACGCCGAGATCCTGGAAATCCTGCGCGCCACCGGCCGACCGGAAGATTACTGAGATGCCCCCGCGTCCCAAGGGCCTGGCGGTGCGGGTGATCCCGTGCCTGGACGTCGACGGCGGCCGCGTGGTCAAGGGCGTCAACTTCGAAAACCTCCGGGACGCGGGCGATCCCGTGGAGCTGGCGTCCGCCTATGACGCCGAAGGCGCCGACGAGCTCACCTTCCTCGACGTGACGGCGTCGTCGTCGGGACGGGCGACCATGCTCGACGTGGTGCGCCGCACGGCCGAGCAGGTTTTCATCCCGCTGACCGTCGGCGGCGGCGTGCGCACGGTGGCCGACGTCGACGTCCTGCTGCGTGCGGGCGCCGACAAGGTCTCCATCAACACCGCCGCGATCGCCCGGCCCGAGCTGCTGGCCGAGATGGCACGGCAGTTCGGTTCCCAGTGCATCGTGCTGTCCGTCGATGCCCGCACGGTGCCCCCGGGGGCCGTGCCGACGCCGTCGGGCTGGGAGGTAACCACCCACGGCGGGCGCCGGGGCACCGGTCTTGACGCGGTCGAATGGGCTTCGCGCGGAGCCGATTTGGGGGTGGGGGAGATCCTGCTGAACTCGATGGACGCCGACGGCACCAAAGCGGGGTTCGACCTGGAGATGCTGCAGGCGGTGCGTTCGGCGGTCACGGTCCCGGTGATCGCCAGCGGCGGCGCCGGGGCGGCCGAGCACTTCGCGCCGGCGGTCGCGGCCGGCGCCGACGCGGTGTTGGCCGCCAGCGTGTTCCACTTCCGGGAGCTGACCATCGGGCAGGTGAAGGCGGCCATGGCCAAGGCGGGAATCGCGGTAAGGATGGCCCGATGACGCTCGACCCGAAGATCGCGGCCCGGCTGAAGCGCAACGCCGACGGCCTGTTCGCCGCCGTCGTGCAGGAGCGCGGCAGCGGCGACGTGCTGATGGTCGCCTGGATGGACGACGCGGCGCTGGCCCGCACCCTGGAAACCCGTGAGGCGACCTATTATTCGCGGTCCCGCGGCCAGCAGTGGATCAAGGGGGCGACGTCCGGTCACACCCAGTACGTCCACTCGGTGCGGCTGGACTGCGACGGCGACACCGTGCTGCTGACGGTCGACCAGGCCGGTGGGGCGTGTCACACCGGTGACCACAGCTGCTTCGACGCCGACGAGCTGCTGCCCCCGCCGAGCTGACCCGACGGACCAGCCGGCACCGAGCCGTCCAGCATGTCCGGACGTGTCTAGGGTCACCTTCCGCGCGCATGGGGCCATGACATCGACAAGAATGGCAGTCAATGTCGAAATGGTTGTCCTGGAACATCGTTGTGCCGGTGCTTTCCGTCATCGTGCTGGCAGTGATCTGGGGCGAGAAACTGGGACCGGTTCTTGTCGGGGTGGCGGCGCTGTTTCTCATCGGTGCGGTGGTTGCCGCGGTGCACCACGCGGAGGTGGTCGCCCACCGGGTCGGCGAGCCCTTCGGGTCGCTGATACTCGCGGCCGCGGTCACCATCATCGAGGTGGCCCTCATCGTCACCCTGATGACATCCGGCGGCAACGAAGCCGCGACGCTGGCCAGGGACACCGCATTCGCCGCGCTGATGATCACCACCAACGGGATCGCCGGGTTATCGCTGCTGCTCGGCTCCCGACGCTATGGCGTGACCCTGTTCAACGCTGAAGGCGCTGGAGCCGCCCTGGCCTCGGTCACCACGGTGGCCACGTTGAGCCTGGTTTTGCCCGCCTTCACCACCGGGCGCCCGGGCAGGGAGTTCACCCCCAGCCAGCTCGGCTTCGCCGCGATCGCCACGCTCTTGGTGTACCTGCTGTTCGTGTTCACCCAGACCATGCGGCACCGCGATTTCTTTCTGCCGATCGCGCAGAGGGGCCAAAAGCGCGTGTTCGAGGACGAGAGTCACGCGGATCCACCCACCAGGCGGCAGGCGCTGAGCAGCCTGGTGCTGCTGCTCTGCGCGCTGGTGGCGGTGGTCGGCCTGGCCGAGGAGGAATCACCGGCCGTCGAACACGCGGTGGTGATGGCGGGCTTGCCGCAGTCGTTCGTGGGCGTGATCATCGCAGCGCTGGTGCTGCTGCCCGAGACGCTCGCGGCGGCTCGGTCGGCGCGAAAGGGCCGCATCCAGATCAGCCTGAACCTGGCGTACGGCTCGGCGATGGCCAGCATCGGGCTCACCATCCCGACGATCGCGCTGGCGTCGATCTGGCTCAAGGGGCCGCTGGTGCTCGGCCTCGGCGCCATCCAGCTGGTGTTGCTTGCCCTGACGGTCGTGATCAGCATGCTGACGGTGGTGCCCGGGCGGGCGACCCGCCTGCAGGGCGAGGTACATCTGGTGCTGCTGGCCGCCTACGTGTTCTTGGCGATCAACCCCTGACCGCTACGCGCGGCCCCGCAGCGTCGCCAGCGCCTTGTCGGCGTGGCCGTTCATGTTGAATTCGCTGGAGATCACCTCGAGCACCGTGCGGTCGGTGTCGATGACGAACGTCGTGCGCTTGACCGGCATCAGCTTGCCGAGCAGGCCGCGCTTGACGCCGAACTGGGTGGCGACGGCGCCGTCGGTGTCCGACAGCAGCGGGTAGTCGAACTTCTGCAGGTCGGCGAACTTGGCCTGCTTGGGCACGGCGTCGGCGCTGATGCCCACGCGGTTAGCGCCGACCGCGGCGAACTCGGCGGCCAGGTCGCGGAAGTGGCACGCTTCCTTGGTGCAGCCGGGCGTCATCGCGGCCGGGTAGAAGAACAGCACGACGGGCCCGCCGGAGAGCAGTTCGCTGAGCTTGCGCGGCGTCCCGGTCTGATCGGGCAGTTCGAAGTCCGCGACGGTGTCACCAGGTTTCATGGCGGACACGCTACGCCGGACGCTGTCCCGCTCGGGTTTCCACGCGTCTGGAAGGATGGATCGGTGCACGCCCACCCTGCCGCGACGACCTCACGAGAGGCTTTTCGCCAGCTGGCGGCCGAGCACCGTGTGGTCCCGGTGACCCGCAAGGTGCTGGCCGACAGCGAGACCCCGCTGTCGGCCTACCGCAAACTCGCCGCCGACCGCCCGGGCACCTTCCTGCTGGAGTCCGCCGAGCACGGCCGGTCCTGGTCGCGTTGGTCGTTCATCGGCGCGGGATCGCCGTCGGCGCTGACCGTGCGCGACGGTGAAGCCGTCTGGCTGGGCGTGGTGCCACGGGACGCGCCGACCGGGGGCGACCCGCTGCAGGCCCTGCGCACCACCCTGGAGGTGCTGGCCACCGGCCCGCTCGAGGGGCTGCCCCCGCTGTCGGGCGGCATGGTCGGGTTCTTCGCCTACGACATGGTGCGGCGCCTGGAACGGCTGCCCGAGCTGGCCGTCGACGACCTCAAGCTCCCCGACATGTTGCTGCTGCTGGCCACGGATGTGGCGGCGGTCGATCATCACGAGGGGACCATCACGCTGATCGCCAACGCCGTGAACTGGAACGGAACCCAGGACGGCTTCGACGAGGCCTACGACGACGCGATCGCCCGCCTGAACGTGATGACCGCGGCGCTGGGTCAGCCGTTGCCGTCGACGGTCGGCACGTTCGAGCGGCCCGAGCCGCGCTACCGCGCGCAGCGCAGCGTCGAGGAGTACGGCAAGATCGTCGACTACCTCGTCGAACAGATCGCCGCGGGCGAAGCGTTCCAGGTGGTGCCCTCGCAACGGTTCGAGATGGACACCCAGGTGGACCCGATCGACGTGTATCGGATGTTGCGGGTCACCAATCCGAGCCCCTACATGTATCTGCTGCATGTGCCGAATGACGCTGGCGGAACCGACTTTTCGATCGTCGGCTCCAGCCCGGAAGCGCTCGTCACCGTCTGCGAAGGCGTCGCGACCACCCACCCGATCGCGGGAACCAGGTGGCGCGGCGACACCGACGAGGAGGATCACCTGCTGGAAAAGGAGCTGTTGGCCGACGAGAAGGAACGCGCCGAGCACCTGATGCTGGTCGATCTGGGCCGCAACGATCTGGGGCGGGTCTGCGCGCCGGGCACCGTGCGCGTCGAGGACTACAGCCACATCGAGCGCTACAGCCACGTCATGCACCTGGTGTCGACGGTGACCGGCACGCTCGACGAGGGCCGGACCGCGCTGGATGCGGTGACGGCCTGCTTCCCGGCCGGCACCCTGTCCGGCGCGCCGAAGGTCCGGGCCATGGAGCTGATCGAAGAGGTGGAGACGACCCGCCGCGGCCTGTACGGCGGCGTGGTCGGCTACCTGGACTTCGCCGGCAACGCCGACTTCGCGATCGCCATCCGCACCGCCCTGATGCGCGACGGCACCGCGTACGTGCAATCCGGGGGCGGGGTGGTGGCGGACTCCAACGGCCCCTACGAGTACACCGAGGCGACGAACAAGGCCCGCGCGGTGCTCAGCGCGATCGCCGCCGCCGAGACGCTGACCGAACCCGGGTCCGATGAGTGAGGCCGGCGCGGACACCGGTCGGCCGACCGGCCGCTGGCTGATCCGGATTGCCCAGATCGTCCTGGTGGTCGCCGCGGGGGCGTTGTGGGTGGCCTCGCGGCTGCCGTGGGTCGTCATCCGCTCGTTCGACGGGCTGGGGCCGCCCAAACAGGTGACTTTGGCCGGCGGCGCCTGGTCGACGGCGCTGTTGCCGTTGGCGCTGCTGCTGCTGGCCGGGGCCGTCGCCGCCATCGCCGTGCGGGGGTGGCTGCTGCGCGCACTCGCGGGGCTGCTGGCGGTGGTCAGCCTGGCGGTCGGCTACCTCGGGATCAGCCTGTGGGCGCTGCCCGACGTGGCGGTCCGCGGCGCCGAGCTGGCCCACGTGTCGGTGATGACGCTGGTCGGAAGCGAACGGCGGTACTGGGGCGCCGGCGTCACGGTGGCGGCCGCGGCGTGCACGCTGATCGCGGCCGTCCTGCTCATGCGATCCGCGTCGGACTCGCGATCCGCCCGCTCGAGCGCACGAAAGTACGCGACACCGGCGACGCGCCGGTCGATTGTGCAACGCGAAGAGGCCGGCGGGGCGATGCTGGAGCAGCCGGAGACGCCGGGAATGTCGGAGCGGACGATCTGGGACGCGCTTGACGAGGGGCGCGACCCGACCGATCGGGCGGGTGGGTCTGACACCGAGGGTCGGTGACGGGCCGCAAGCCGCGGGCCGCTACCCTTCATTCACGTCGTCGCGATCGGCTGGGGACACCAAAGTGGCCGTGGGATGACAGCGGACGAACAGGGCGAAGGGAAACGACAGGCATGAGTCCGGCAACCGTGCTTGACTCCATCCTCGAGGGAGTCCGGGCCGACGTTGCCGCGCGGGAAGCGCTCATCAGCCTGTCCGAGATCAAAGCCGCCGCGGCGGCCGCGCCGCCGCCACGCGACGTGATGGCCGCCCTGCGCGAGCCGGGAATCGGCGTCATCGCCGAAGTCAAGCGCGCCAGCCCGTCGGCGGGCTCCCTGGCGACCATTGCCGATCCGGCCAAGCTGGCCCGCGCCTACGAAGACGGTGGCGCCCGCATCATCAGCGTCTTGACCGAGGAGCGACGTTTTCACGGCTCGCTCGACGACCTCGACGCGGTGCGCGCGGCGGTCTCGATCCCGATTCTGCGCAAAGACTTTGTCGTGCAGCCCTATCAGATTCACGAAGCGCGTGCGCACGGCGCCGACATGCTGCTGCTCATCGTCGCCGCGCTGGAGCAGTCGGCGCTGGTGTCGATGCTGGATCGCACCGAATCGCTGGGCATGACGGCGCTCGTCGAGGTGCACACCGAAGAAGAAGCCGACCGGGCGCTCAAGGCCGGCGCCAAGGTAATCGGCGTCAACGCCCGCGACCTGGCGACGCTCGAGGTGGACCGGGATTGCTTCGCGCGCATCGCACCCGGGCTGCCCAGCAACGTGATCAGGATCGCCGAATCCGGTGTGCGCGGTACCGCAGACCTGCTGGCGTATGCGGGTGCGGGTGCCGACGCCGTGTTGGTCGGCGAAGGTCTGGTCAAAAGCGGTGACCCGCGCGCCGCGGTTGCCGACCTGGTCACCGCGGGCACCCATCCGTCCTGTCCGAAACCGGCTCGCTAGTCGCTTCGTCACTGAAGAGCCCCTGCGCTGATACGTTGAACGCCATGAGCCATCCCCGCGTAGAGCATTGGTGATGGTGGACCTGTCCCGCCCGGACCTTCCGCATCCGAGCGCAGCCATCGCCGAACCCACCCGCCACGAACCGGATGCGGGTGGCCATTTCGGCGTCTACGGCGGCCGCTATGTCGCCGAGGCGTTGATGGCCGTGATCGAAGAGGTCACCGCCGCCTACGAGAAGGAACGGGTCAACCAGGATTTCCTGGACACGCTCGATTACCTGCAGGCGCATTACGCCGGCCGGCCCTCACCGCTGTACGAGGCGCCGCGGCTGTCCGAACAGGCCGGCGCACGGATCTTCCTCAAGCGAGAAGATCTGAACCACACCGGTTCTCACAAGATCAACAACGTGCTCGGTCAGGCGTTGCTGGCGCAGCGCATGGGCAAGAAGCGGGTGATCGCCGAGACCGGGGCCGGGCAGCACGGCGTCGCCACCGCCACCGCGTGTGCCTTGCTGGGCCTGGAATGCGTGATCTACATGGGTGCGGTGGACACCGAGCGCCAGGCGCTCAACGTCGCACGAATGCGCTTGCTGGGAGCGACGGTCGTCGCGGTCGCCAGCGGCTCGAAAACGCTCAAGGACGCCATCAATGAGGCGTTTCGGGATTGGGTTACCAATGCCGACAACACCTTCTACTGCTTCGGCACCGCGGCCGGCCCGCATCCCTTCCCCGCCATGGTGCGCGACTTTCAGCGGATCATCGGCCTCGAGGCGCGCGCCCAGATCCAGGCCCAGGCCGGACGCTTGCCCGACGCCGTGGTGGCCTGTATCGGCGGTGGATCCAACGCCATCGGCATCTTCCACCCTTTCATCGACGATCCGGGCGTGCGGCTGGTCGGTTTCGAGGCGGCCGGCGACGGTGTCGAAACCGGAAGGCACGCCGCGACCTTCAGCGGCGGCTCGCCCGGCGCGTTTCAGGGGTCGTTCTCGTATCTGCTGCAGGACTCCGACGGGCAGACCATCGAATCCCATTCCATCTCAGCGGGTCTCGATTATCCGGGTGTGGGTCCCGAACACGCGTACCTGCGCGAGATCGGGCGCGCCGAGTACCGTCCGATCAGCGACTCGGAGGCGATGGATGCGTTCCGCGTCCTGTGCCGCACGGAAGGGATCATCCCGGCGATCGAATCGGCGCACGCCGTCGCCGGCGCGCTGAAATTGGGACCCGAATTGGGGCAGGGGGCGATCATCGTGGTGAACCTGTCCGGGCGCGGTGATAAGGACGTCGAGACGGCCGCGAAGTGGTTCGGGCTGTTGGGGTCCAGCGATCGATGACCGTCAAGCAGAGCGAAGCGAGCAGACTTCAGTCGATCTTCGACGGCTGCCGCAACGACAATCGGGCGGCGCTGATCGGTTATCTGCCCACCGGTTATCCCGACGTGCCGACGTCCGTGAACGCAATGACCGCACTGGTCGAATCGGGTTGCGACATCATCGAAGTCGGGGTGCCCTATTCCGATCCCGGCATGGACGGCCCCACCATCGCGAAGGCGACGGAGGCCGCGCTGCACGCCGGCGTGCGCGTGCGCGACACCCTTGCCGCGGTCGAGGCGATCAGCGCCGCCGGTGGGCATGCGGTGGTGATGACCTACTGGAACCCCGTGTTGCGCTACGGCGTTGACGCCTTCGCCCGGGATCTGGCAGCGGCCGGAGGGTACGGCCTGATCACCCCCGATCTCATCCCCGACGAAGCCGCGCAGTGGCTGGCGGCATCCGAGGGGCACGGCCTGGACCGGATCTTCCTGGTGGCGCCGTCCTCGACGCCGCAGCGGTTGGCGATGACGGTCGAGGCGTCGCGCGGATTCGTCTATGCCGCTTCGACGATGGGCGTGACGGGGGCGCGTGACGTCGTGTCCAACGCCGCCCCCGAGTTGGTGGGCAGGGTCAAAGAGATATCGGACATACCCGTCGGTGTCGGCCTGGGGGTCCGGTCGGGAGAGCAAGCCGCCCAGATCGGCAGCTACGCCGACGGTGTCATCGTGGGGTCGGCGCTGGTGACGGCGTTGGGGGACGGGGGATTGACTGCATTGCGCACGCTGACTGAGGAACTCGCGGCCGGTGTCCGTCGGGGGGCGTCCGCCTCGTGACAAAGCTGCTGGCCTACTTCCCGAGCCCGCCGCAGGGTGTCTGGCACCTGGGGCCGTTGCCCATCCGGGCCTACGCGCTGTTCATCATCGCCGGCATCGTGGCGGCGCTACTGATCGGTGATCGGCGCTGGGAGGCGCGCGGTGGCGAGCGCGGCGTGATCTACGACATCGCGCTGTGGACGGTGCCATTCGGCTTGATCGGTGGTCGGCTCTACCACCTGGCCACCGACTGGCGAACCTATTGGGGCCCCGGCGGCGCGGGACTCGGGGCGGCCGTGCGGATCTGGGACGGCGGCCTGGGCATCTGGGGCGCGGTGGCGCTGGGCGGCGTCGGCGCCTGGATCGGCTGCCGCCGGCGCGGGATTCCGCTTCCGGCCTTCGCCGACGCGCTGGCTCCGGGAATCATTCTGGCGCAGGCGATCGGCCGGCTCGGTAATTACTTCAACCAGGAGCTCTACGGCCGCGAAACGACGCTGCCCTGGGGTCTGGAGGTGTTCTACCGCCGCGACCCCACCGGGTACATCGACCCGCATTCGCTGGACGGCATCTCGACGGGCCAGATCGCTTTCGTGGTGCAGCCGACGTTCCTCTACGAACTACTCTGGAACCTGCTCATTTTCGTGGTCCTGATCTATGCCGACCGGCGCTTCACGCTGGGCCACGGCCGGTTGTTCGCGCTATATGTGGCGGGCTATTGCGTCGGGCGGTTCTGCGTCGAGCTGCTGCGCGACGACACCGCCACCCACATCGCGGGCATCCGGATCAACTCGTTCACATCGACTTTCGTGTTCATCGGTGCCGTGGTGTATCTGATGGCGGCGCCCAAGGGGCGCGAAGATCCCGAGAGCCTGCGCGGCAACGAATACCTCGAGGAGGAAGAGGCGCAGGCCGAGTCGGACGCCGAGCCCGCGACGGTGGCGGCGACGACGGCTGCCGCCGGTGCCGGCGCCGTTGCCGCGGCCGATGCGCCGGCAGGCCGCGAAGAGGCGGCGGACTCCGACGAGATCCCCGCCGCCGAGCCGGAAGTCGAAGAACCGGTGGCGGACTCGGCGGAGGCCGTCACCGAGCAGCAACCCGCCGAGGGCCAGGCCGAAGAGCCCGAGCCCGAGGAGGAATCCGAGGAACCGGAGGTTGAGGCGGCGGCGGACGAGGCCGCGACCGAGACCGTGGCCGCGGATTCCGGTGCGGAGGAAGCCGACGCGGCCGAGCTCGAGGCAGCGGAGCTCGAGGCCGACGACGAGGAACCGGAAGAGCTCGAAGCCGAGGAACCCGAAGCGAAAGACGAAGAGCCCGAAGCTGAAGAGGCCGAGGCCGAAGAGCCGGAAGCCGAAGCCGAGGAGCCCGAGCCCGAAGAGCCCGAAGCTGAAGAGGCCGAGGCCGAAGAGCCCGAAGCTGAAGAGCCGGAAGCCGAAGAACCGGAATCCGAAGAGCCGGAAGCCGAGAAGCCACAGCCCGAACCCGCCACCGAAACGGCCCCGGCTAAACCGGAAACGCGCCGGCGCTGGGGCTCGCGCCTGCGCAACCGCCTGGGCCGCTGACCGCCGAGTGCCGCCCCATTTCATCGGCCCGGGCGCACCGGATCTGGCATCCTGAAAAGCGTGACCACCGCAGGGTCAGCTGCTCGATGACCCAACCCCACTCGCCCGCGCACGCCCCGGGACACTCCCATCCGGATGGGATGGGGCGTCATCGCCTCGCCATCTCGGCCGGAACCGGCCTGGCGCTGGGCGGCGCGCTCACCTATGTCGCCCTGGCCGACCCCCACAGTCCCAGTTCGATCTACCCGCCGTGCCCGTTCAGGATGCTCACCGGCTGGAACTGCCCGTTTTGCGGTGGGCTGCGGATGACGTATGACCTATTGCACGGTGACCTGCTGGCCGCCGTCCACGACAACGTCTTCCTGCTGGTAGGAATCCCGCTGCTGGCAGTGTGGGCGCTGGTCCGCCGCGCCCGCGGCAGGGCTTTGCCGTCGCGCGCGGCGTTGCTGGTGGTCGTGGCCGCGACGATCGCGTGGGCGGCGCTGCGTAACCTGCCCGCCTTCCCGCTGTTTCCCACCGTTCTTGGTGGGTAAGAGCACACTGCCCGGCGTCCGCCATCTGCGGGCCGTGGGGGTCGCACACGACTATGCTGGGTCGGCGTGAGTAGACGCGGAAAGATCGTCTGCACCCTTGGCCCTGCGACCAATTCGGATGAGTCGATCCAGGCCCTGGTTGAAGCCGGAATGGACGTTGCCCGGCTGAACTTCAGCCACGGCGACTACTCGGATCACAAGGCCGCTTACGAGCGCGTCCGTTCGGCTTCCGACGCCACCGGCCGCGCCGTCGGCGTACTCGCCGACTTGCAGGGCCCCAAGATCCGGTTGGGGCGTTTCGCCACCGGTCCCACCTACTGGGCCGACGGCGAAACCGTCCGGATCACCGTGGCGGACTGCGAGGGCGACCACGACCGGGTGTCGACCACCTACAAGAAGCTGGCCACCGACGCCGCCGTCGGCGACCGGATTCTGGTCGACGACGGCAAGGTCGGCCTGTTGATCGAAGGCATCGAGGGCGACGACGTCATCTGCACCGTCGTCGAGGGCGGGCCGGTCAGCAACAATAAGGGCATTTCGCTACCCGGCATGAACGTGTCCGCACCGGCCTTGTCGGAGAAGGACATCGAGGACCTCACCTTCGCGCTGGAACTCGGCGTCGACCTGGTCGCGCTCTCCTTCGTGCGTTCGCCATCCGACGTCGAGTTGGTGCACGAGGTGATGGACCGGGTGGGCCGGCGGGTGCCGGTGATCGCGAAGCTGGAGAAGCCGGAGGCCGTCGACAACCTGGAAGCCATCGTGCTGGCGTTCGACGCCATCATGGTGGCCCGCGGTGACCTCGGTGTCGAGCTGCCCCTGGAAGAGGTTCCGCTGGTGCAGAAGCGGGCCATCCAGATGGCCCGGGAGAACGCGAAACCCGTCATCGTCGCCACCCAGATGCTGGATTCGATGATCGAGAGCTCACGACCCACTCGCGCCGAGGCCTCCGACGTCGCCAACGCCGTCCTCGACGGCGCCGACGCGGTGATGCTGTCCGGGGAAACCTCGGTGGGCAAGTACCCGATGGCGGCCGTGCGGACCATGGCGCGCATTATCTGCGCCGTCGAGGACAATTCGACGGCCGCCCCGCCGTTGACGCACGTGCCCCGCACCAAACGCGGGGTGATCTCGTATGCGGCCCGCGACATCGGCGAGCGGCTGGACGCCAAGGCGCTCGTCGCGTTCACCCAGTCCGGCGACACGGTCAAGCGCCTCGCGCGCCTGCACACCCCGCTGCCGCTGCTGGCCTTCACCGCGTGGCCCGAGGTGCGCAGCCAACTCGCCATGACCTGGGGCACCGAGACGTTCATCGTCCCGATGATGACCTCGACCGACGGCATGATCCGCCAGGTCGACAAGTCGCTGCTGGAACTAGGTCGCTACAAGCGTGGCGACCTGGTGGTCATCGTCGCCGGTGCGCCACCTGGCACAGTAGGGTCAACCAACCTCATCCATGTGCACCGGATCGGGGAGGACGACGTCTAGCGCGAGGAGAGCGTGTGCCGGCCGGCTGTGAGCCCCAGGAGCCGTACGCGGCGGAACAAGCCGCAATACCGACCCATTCGGACTTCACCGAACTGCTGGCGACACTCGACCTCGAGCGCGTCGAGGACGACCTGTTCATCGGCTCGCATCCGAGCAAGAACCCCATGCGAACATTCGGTGGTCAGCTCATGTCGCAGTCGTTCGTCGCGAGCAGCCGCAGCCTGGTTCGTGACGACCTGCCGCCGAGCGCGCTGTCGGTGCACTTCATCAACGGGGGCGACACCGCCAAGGACATCGAATTCCGCGTGACCAGGCTGCGCGACGAGCGCCGCTTCGCCAACCGGCGCGTCGATGCGGTGCAGGACGGCACGCTGTTGAGCTCGGCGCTGATCTCCTACATGGCCGGGGGCCGCGGCCTCGAACACGGCGTCCAGCCGCCGGAGGTGGCCGAACCGCACACGCAGCCCACCATCGGCGAACTGTTGCGCGGTTACGAGGAGACCGTTCCGCACTTCGTCAACGCCCTGCAGCCCATCGAATGGCGGTACACCAACGACCCCGCCTGGGTGATGCGCACGAAGGGCGAGCGGCTGCCGCACAATCGGGTCTGGGTGAAGGCGTTGGGAGAGATTCCCGACGACCCCGTATTGCACACGGCAACAATGGTGTATTCGTCGGACACCACCGTTTTGGACTCGGTTATCACCACGCACGGTCTTTCCTGGGGATTCGACCGCATATTCGCCGCGTCGGCCAATCATTCCATTTGGTTTCATCGGCAGGTCGACTTCAACGACTGGGTGTTGTACTCCACATCGTCACCGGTCGCGGCCGATTCGCGCGGGCTGGGCACCGGGCACTTCTTCGACCGGTCCGGCCTGCCGCTGGCCACGGTGGTGCAAGAAGGCGTGCTGAAATACTTCCCTTCTTCCCGTCGTTAAAACGTGACCCGATAGCCGCGAAATCTCCGCGCTAATTCCGCCTTGTAATGGCCGTGATGCGGCGTAGCTTTAACGTAGCCGGGTATTCGGTGCAGAGGCGGCAACCAAGCCGCCCAGCTGTTGTCAGCGCATCGGGAGGTGGGTGTGAACGGGCCGGTGGTGGGCGTCACGGTAGCGAGGCCCCGCGCGCGCGAACGCGTTGTCGTTTCGGTCGATTCACTCGCGGCCCGCTTGCTCGGCGCCCTGGCGCTGTTCGGCGCGGCGTGCTGGCTCATCGAGATCCTCGCCCGCCACCACAGCCAACCCAGTTGGCAGTACACCGACCGGTTGGCGTGGTCGTTGACGGTGCTGGTGGCGGTGGCCTGGATGGCCCGCGGCATCTTTTTGGGCCGGCCCGTGACCACGATGCACGCGGCCGCCGCGGCCTTCTTCGTGCTGGCGGGACTGGGTTTGCATGTGTTGTCCTTCGATCTGCTCGGCGACGTGGTGATCGCCAGCTCGGGCATGGTGTTGATGTGGCCGACGACCTCCCATCCGCGGCCGGGTGACCTGCCGCGGTTGTGGAAGTTGATCGACGCGACCGCCGGCGATGCGTTGGCGCCGTTCACCATGCAGACCGGCAAGAGCTACCACTTCACCGCCGACGGGACCGCGGCGCTGGCCTACCGGACGCGGCTGGGGATCGCCGTGGTCGGCGGTGACCCGATCGGTGACGAGGCGCACTTCGGTGAACTGGTGGCCGATTTCGCCGCTTTCTGCCACGCCCATGGTTGGCGCATCGCCGTGGTGGGCTGCAGCGAACGGCGGCTCGGCCTGTGGAGCGATTCGGCGGTGCTGGGACAAACGTTGCGGCCCATCCCGATTGGGCGCGATGTGGTCGTCGACGTGGCCGGCTTCGACATGGTGGGCCGCAAGTTCCGCAACCTACGTCAGGCGGTGCAGCGCACCCACAACTGCGGCGTCACAACCGAAATCGTGTCCGAGCAGGAACTCGATGAGGAGCTGCTGGCCGAGCTGACCGAGGTGGTGCGGGAGTCGTCCAAGGGCGCCCACGCCGATCGCGGATTCCACATGAACCTCGACGGCGTGCTCGAAGGCCGGTTCCCCGGCATCCGCCTGATCATCGCCAGGGACAAGACGGGCAAGGTGCAGGCGTTCCACCGGTACGCCACCGCCGGCGGCGGCAGCGACATCACCCTCGACGTGCCATGGCGCCGGCGCGGCGCTCCGAACGGGCTCGACGAGCGGCTCAGCGTCGACATGATCATGGCCGGCAAAGAGGCTGGGGCACAGCGGGTCTCGCTCGCCTTCGCGGCCTTCCCAGAGATTTTCGACGCTACGAACCGGGGCTGGACCCAGGGCCTGCTCTACCGGTTGACCCACGTGCTCGACCCGCTGATCGCCCTCGACTCGCTGTACCGGTACGTGCGCAAGTGGCATGCCCTCGACGCCCGGCGGTATGCGGTGATCTCCGTGACGCAGATCGTTCCGCTATTGTTCGTGCTCCTGTCGCTGGAGTTCATGCCGCGCCGGCGACACCTCTGAGTGCCTGCGCCGCAACTGTGATGTCGGAAAACGGCTAGCGCTGCGTCGTCCCGGACGGTTGGGTGGGGACCGCACAAGAAGTCAGCTGCGAATTCGTCCGGGAGTTTGTCGACACCATGACAGACAGCGTGAATCTTCGCGATGAAGCCATGCGCGCGTTCATCTCTAGCCTGTCCGGATTGCAGGCATCTGCGCCGACCTGGTGCTCCGGCTGGAGCGCCCACGAACTCACCGCCCATGTCACCGCCGCCGCGGCGGAACGTGCCGACCTCATCGAAGAATATCTGGCGGGCCGACCGACAAGGGCGACGCGCTCGTGGGAGGTGCGCGAGCCGCCGTTTCGGGCGTTGCCCGACCCTGTTCTCCGAAAACAATTGGTGGAACACGCCGCTCGTTTCGAGTCGGGGGTCGCCGCCCTCGACGCGGGGGACACCATCATGTACACGGGCTGGGAGATGACCGCACAGCGGTTAGAGATGCACAGCCATAGCGAAGCGGTGCTGCACCGGTGGGATCTCGTGGGCGACGACGACCTCAGCGTCCGACTGCTCTCGGATCCGGCCATGATCACCCACGCGCTCGCGGCATTCAACGCGCTGCCGGCCCTGGTGGAAGCTTGTCGCTGGCGCGACGCCGGCGCGATAACCCGGCCGGTGACGCTACGAAACGGCCATCGGCCCGGCGTCGTTGTGGTACCGGGAAACGGAGTGTCGGCAACGCCGGCCGAAGCCGGCATTGTGATAGAACTCGCGCCGCACGAGTTACCGCTGGTCTTGTGGGGACGCTGCCCGCCCAGGTTGCGCGACCCGAGCGTCAACGCGGAGACACTCGACGACGTCTTGCGGCGCCTGCTGAACGACGGGTAGTTCGGGGCAGTCAAAACCCTCGGGCAGGTGGTGCGTCGCCACCACCACCGTCCGCCGCGGCGACATCAGCCGCGAATCGGGGGCCAACAGGTCGCGCAGTATCCGTTCGGCGTCGGTGACGTCAAGGTGTTCGGTCGGCTCGTCGAGCAGCACGATCCGCGCGGGGGAGATCACCGCGCGGGCCAGCAACAGCCTCCTGCGCTGGCCGGCCGAAAGGGCCTGCGCGCCGCCGGTGAGCACCGTGGACAGGCCATCGGGCAGGGCGGCGAGCCAGGGGCCGAGGCCCACGACGTCCAGTGCTGCCGTCAGTTCGTCGTCGGGGCAGTCCCCGCGCACGACCAACAGGTTGTCGCGGACGGTGGTGGCGAAGATGTGCGCGTCCTCGGCGAAAAACCCGACGGCGCTGCGCAAGTCAACCTCATCGAATTCGTTCAGGGCGATGCCGTCCAGCGTGACCCGCCCGCCCAGCGGCGGCAACAAACCGGCCAGGGTCATCAGCAGGGTCGTCTTCCCGGAACCGCTGGCGCCGGTGACAGCCAGCCTCGCACCCGGCGGCAGGTCGATCGCTGCCCGGGTGGACCGCGCCGCGCCGTCGTGGCCGGAACGCACGTCGGCCGTCAGCCGTCCGGCGCCGACCGGTGTGGGTGCGCTCCCCGTGGGGTTTTCGGGCCCCGACGGGGTCAGATCGAGCAGGCGGCGCGCGGCGATCCGTGACCGCGTCAACTGGATCGCGGCGGCCGGCAACGGCGTCATCGCCTCGAAGGCCGATAGCGGCAGCAGCATCACCACCGCCAGGGTGGTCGGCGCGACCGCGTGCGCCAACCCGATCCCGCACACCACCGCGCCCAGCACGCTGGCCCCGATCGCCGCGGTGGGCATTGCCTCGGCGATGGCGGCGGGTTTGGCGGCGGCGTCCAGGGCATCGCTCCACGCGCGTTGCCGGCGTTGCGATTCGGCGATGACCCCGGGAAGCAGGCCGGCGACCCGGAGCTCCGGGGCATGCTCGAGGGCCAGCATCGCCGACGTGTCGCGGTCGGAATGATGCTGGCGCGCAACGTCTTCCTGGGTCGCGGCGGCCCGACCCGCGAGGCGGGGAGCGACGAACCCGGCGATCAGCAGGCAGACGGCCAGCACGACGGCCGCCGCGGGCGAAATCGCGGCAACGACCACCGTCGCCGCCAGGGCCAGCACCGCCGCGACGCCGATCGGCACCAGGGCGCGCACCAGGACGTTGGCCAGTTCGTCGACGTCGGTCCCGACCCGGGCCACCAGTTCACCGCTGTGCAGCCGGACGGCGGCCGCCGCGGGCCCGCGCGCCAGCCGCCGGTAGATCTGTACCCGCGCGGCGCCGGCCGCGCGCAGAGCCGTGTCGTGGGTGGCCAATCGTTCGCAGTAGTGCAGCACGCCCCGGGAGATCGCGAACATGCGGACCGCGACCGCCGCGACCGACAGGTCCAGCACGGGCGGCATCTGCCAGGCGCGGGTGATCAGCCACGCCGAGACACCGGCCAGCGCCAGCGCGCTGCCCAGCGAGAGCACCCCGAGCGCGATGGCCGCCAGGACGCGGGGCCACCGGGGGCGCAGCAGTGTCACAGCGTGCACCAGCGGATCACGCCGGGGCATGACGCAGCCCCCGCTCGGCGACCACCTCGACGATCCGGTCACCGATGGCCAGCACCGGCGCGCGGTGGCCGACGACGATCACGGTCGCACCGGCCCGGGCCCGTTCGGCGATGGCTCGCAAGACGCGTTGCTCGGTGGGTGAGTCCAGGTGTGCGGTCGGCTCGTCGAGCAACAGCACGGCGGCCGCCGAGCCGAGCGCTCGGGCCAGGCCCAGCCGCTGGCGTTGCCCCAGCGACAGCCCGACACCGCCGCGTCCGAGCACGGTGCTGCCCCCATCGGGCAGCTCGGCGAGCACGGCGTCGAATCCGGAATCGGCGCAGGCCTTTTCGACGTCGTCGAGTCGTCCGAGCAGCGCCAGGTTGTCGTCGACGGTGCCCGGGACCAGCACCGGGCGTTGCGGCAGCCAGGACAGTTGCGCCCACCAGCCAGCCGGCTCCAGCTCGGCGACGTCGACGCCGTCCACGATGATCCGGCCCGACGAGGGCATGCCGATGCCGGCGATCGCCTGCAGCGCGGTGCTCTTGCCGGCGCCGTTACGCCCGGTGAGCACCGTCACCGAGCCGGGCTCGATGACCGCGTTCAGGTCGCGCGGCGCCCGGCCGTCGCGGCCGTCCACGCTCAGATGCTCGAGGCGAATCCGCGCGCCGCGCGCAGCGACCGTCCGGGTGCGGGCCGGCGCCGACGTCGGGCCGCCGATGAGGTCGAACGCCGCACCGGCGGCGGCCGTGCCGTCTTGTGCGGCATGGAATTCCACGCCGACGCGGCGCAACGGCCAGTACACGTCGGGCGCCAGCAACAGCACCGTCAGGCCGGTGGTCAGGGTCATCTCGCCGAACACCAGACGTAGGCCGATCCCGACCGCGATCAACGCCACCCCAAGCGTGGCCAGCAGCTCAAGCACCAGGGCCGACAGGAATGCGATCCGCAAGGTGGCCATGGCCGAGCGGCGGTGCGCGGCGGCCAGTTCGGCGATCCGGTGTTCCGGGCCCGAGCTGCGGCCCAGCGCCCGCAGGGTCGGGATGCCGGCGATCAGATCCAGCAACCGGGCCTGCAGCGTGGTCATCGCGGTCAGCGCGGCCGCGGACCGCTCGGCGGTTGCCAGCCCGATCAGCACCATGAAGATCGGTATCAGGGGCAGCGTGATCGCCACGACGGCCGCCGATTTCAGGTCGTAGGCCGCGATCACGGCCACCGTGGCGGGGGTCAGGATGGCGGCGAGCAGCAATGTCGGCAGGTAACCGGTGAAGTAGGGGCGCAGACCGTCGAGGCCGCGGGTGACCACGACGGCGGCGGCGTCGCGTTGCGCCGCGAGGTCACGGGGTTGCCGGTCGGTGACCGCGGTGAGCACCTGATCGGACAGGTCGGCGATGACAGCGCTGGCTCCGCGTTGCCCCAGGCGGGCCTGCAGCCAGTGCGTCACCGCACGGACTATCCACAGCGCCAACAGGATTGACAGCGGGCCGAGCCACCCATGCAGGCTCCGGGCGGAGGTGTCGCCGACGACGCGCGCGACGATGCCCGCCAGCACGATCGCCGAGCCGATCGCGCAGCCGGAGATCAGCACACCGCAGCCCACCACGGCGAGCAGGTAACGGCGCAACGCCGCCGAGGCCCGCCACAGTCTCGGATCGAGCGGTGCCCGGTTGGTGCGGTCGCTACTGCTCAGGTCGCGCGCCTTGCCAGGCCGACGGGCGCCGGTATCCGGTCAGCCGAGATGCGTTGCCGGAAAATCCAATACGACCACGCCTGGTACACCACCGTCAGCGGGGCCATCAGGGCCGTCACCCACGTCATGACCTTGAGGGTGTAATGCGTGGAGGAGGCGTTGTAGATGGTCAGGCTCCACTGCTTGTCCAGCGTCGAGGGCACCAGGTTCGGATACAACGAGCCGAAGAGCAGGATCACCACGGCCGCCACCACCACCGCGACGCAGGTGAACGCCCAGCCGTCGGATGCGCGTCGCCACACCAGCAGCACCGCCGCCAATTGCGCCACCACCGCCGCGGCCAGCACCAGCCAGGTCCAGTTCTTGCCGTGCGCCAGTTGGGTCCAAAACCCGAATGCCGCAACCAGTCCGGTGGCCGGCAGCGACAACCAGACACCGAACCGGTACGCGTCGTCGCGGATGGCGCCCGAGGTCTTCAGGGCGACGAAGGTCGCCCCGTAGAACATGAACAACGCCGCGGTGGCCAACCCACCCAACAGGGTGTAGGCGTTCAGCACGTCGGTGATCGACAGGTGGATGTGCCCGTCGGCACCCACCGGCAGGCCGCGCACCAGGATGGCGAACGCGACACCCCACAGGACGGCCGGCAGCCAGGACCCGGCCGCGATGCCGACGTCGGCCCAGCCGCGCCATTTCGTGTCGTCGATCTTGCCGCGCCATTCGATCGCCACGGCGCGCACGATCATGCCGAACAGGATCGCCAACAGCGGCAGGTACAGCGTCGAGAACACGGTGGCATACCAGGCGGGGAAGGCGGCGAACATCGCTGCGCCGCCGACGATCAGCCACACCTCGTTGCCGTCCCACACCGGCCCGATGGTGTTGAGGGCCGTACGCCGCAGCGGTTCCGGTTCACCGATGCCGACGCGCGCGAACGGCTCCATCAGCATGCCCACGCCGAAGTCGAAGCCCTCGAGGACGAAGAAACCCAAAAACAGCATCCCGAGGATGCCAAACCACAACTCCTGCAGTCCCATCGTCTCAACTCCTTCCGGCGTCGGTAAGCCTGGTCAGTACGCGAAGGACAGGGGTGCCACCTCGTCGTCGCTGGGCGCTTGCGGGGGAGCGGGTTCCGCGTCGTGCTCCAGCGGGCCTTCGACGACGTAGCGCTTGAGCAGGAAGAACCAGAGCACCGCGAGTACCGCATAGACGAGGGTGAAGGTCACCAGCGAGGTGATGACCATGCCGGGCACGTGATTCGACACCCCCTCGCGGACCGTCATCCGAACCAGTTGATCGCCAGTGGGATTGGGCGCCACCACCCATGGCTGGCGGCCCATCTCGGTGAACACCCACCCCGAGATGTTGGCCAGAAACGGCGTGGGGATGGTGAGCAGGGCGAACCACGACAGCCACCGGCTGCGGGGTGTCCGGCCGCCGCGGGTGACCCACAGCACGGTCAGGGCGAACAACACCGGGATGGCCAAAAATCCGATCATCGCCCGGAAGGACCAGTAGGTGACGAACAGGTTCGGCCGGTAGTCGTCGGGGCCGAAGCGCTGCTGATACTCCTGCTGCAGCTCGTCCACGCCGCGCAGCGTCACGCCGCTGAACTTGCCTTCGGCCAGGAACGGCAGGACGTAGTGCACCTTGATCACCTCGGCGACGCTGCCGCAGTTGTTGTGCGTTCCGATCGTCAGCACCGAGAAGTCGGGGTCGGTTTGCGTGTGGCACAACGCTTCCGCGGACGCCATCTTCATCGGCTGCTGGACGAACATCAGCTTGCCCTGACGATCACCGGTGAAGAACAAGCCGACCGTGGCGATGAGCACGACCCCGCATCCGAGGATGGCCGCGGGGCGAAACATGGTGCGCGCGTCGGCTTGTGCCTCGGGCGTGGTGGAACCGGGCCTGCGCGAGCGCACCATCCACCATGCGCTCACCGCGGCGACGAACGTGCCCGCGACCAACAGCGCGCCGGTGACGGTGTGCGAAAACGCCGCCTGCGCAGTGTTGTTGGACAACAGGGCGAAGATGTCGTCCAGTTCGGCGCGGCGCGTCGCGGGGTTGTAGTGCGCGCCGACCGGGTGCTGCATGAACGAGTTCGCCGCGATGATGAAGAACGCCGACGCATTGACGCCGAACGCGACGATCCAGATGCAGGCCAAGTGGATCAGCTTCGGCAGCCGGCTCCAGCCGAAGATCCACAACCCGATGAACGTGGACTCGAAGAAGAAGGCGAACAACCCCTCCATCGCCAGTGGCGCGCCGAAGATGTCGCCGACGAACTTCGAGTACTCCGACCAGTTCATGCCGAACTGGAATTCCTGGACGATCCCGGTCGCCACGCCGATGGCGAAGTTGATCAGGAACAGCTTGCCGAAGAACTTGGTCAGCCGGTACCAGGCGGTGTTACCGGTGGCCACCCACACCGTCTGCATGATGGCGATCAGCGGCGCCAGGCCGATGGTGAGCGGCACGAAGATGAAGTGGTAGACGGTAGTGATACCGAACTGCCACCGCGAAATATCGACGACATTCATCTGTCATCTCCCGAAACTGCGGAGGCCCGATCCAAACGGCTACGACAGAGTGTAGTAGACGAGCGGTGCCGCCGCCACCGGCGGCCCTACTCAGCTGGCGAGGGTCTTGGAGGCCTTGCGGATTCCGAACGACGAAATGATCTCGAAGACGCCGATGACGACGAACCACGCGCCGACCACGATCGCCAGGGTGACGATGGATTGGAACGGGGACGCCAGCACGACGATGCCGGCGAGCAGGCTGATCACGCCGACGAAAATGTTCCAGCCCCGCCCCGGCAGGTGCGGGTCGCTGATGGCCGAAACCGTTGTGGCGACTCCGCGGAAGATGAACCCAATGCCAATCCAGATGGCCAACAGCAGGATTGCGTAGCCCTGACCGAAATGACGGAATGCCAGTAACGCCAAGATCAATGACGCTGCGCCGCTGATGAACAGCAGGATCCGGCTGCCCGCCGAGACGTGAAGCGAGAAGGCGAAGACGACCTGCGCGACACCGGTAATCAGCAGATAAACGCCGAAGGCGACGGCGGCGACCAGGATGGAAATTCCCGGCCACGCCAGCACCAGGACACCGAGGACAAGAGACAGAATTCCCGACAGCAGAGCGGATTTCCACAGATGCGGCAGCAAGCTTGGAACGGGGCGGGTTCCAGGAGAGCCAGGGGAGATAGTCATGGCCGCAGTCTGGCACAAACGTGCGTCGTGGTACAGGGACTTTGGTCAGACGTGAACGGTGCGTGGATCCTCGGCACGCAGGTCGGTGGGTTCTTCGCCTGCCTTGCGCCCGATTAGATACCACGTGCGCATAACGCCCTTGCCCTTGATCTCGATGCGGCCGCGCTCTTGCAGCACGAACTCGTTTTTCAGACGCTCGTACATCGCCTGGGGCACTTGGATGCGGCCCACCGAATCGGTGGATTCCATCCGCGAGGCGACGTTGACGGCGTCGCCCCACACGTCGTAGAAGAACCGGCGCGAACCCACGACGCCGGCCACGACGGGTCCGCAGGCCATGCCCATCCGCAGCGGGACGGCCTGGCCATGCGGATCACGCAGTGTCGCAGCAACATTGGCCATATCGAGAGCGAAATCGGCCAGGGCGAAGGCGTGATCCGGCCGCGCCCGCGGCACGCCGCTGACCACCATGTAGGAGTCCCCGCTGACCTTGATCTTCTCCAGGCCGTGTTTGTCCACCAACTCGTCGAAGGCGCCGTAGAGCCGGTCCAGGAACTGCACCAGGTCCGCCGGCGCCGTGCTGCTGGCGCGCTCGGTGAAGCCGACGATGTCGGCGAACAGCACGGAGGCCTCGTCGTACTTGTCAGCGATGACGTTTCGGTCGGCGCTCTTGAGACGCTCGGCGATGCTGCCCGGCAACATGTTGGCCAGCAGCGCTTCCGAGCGCTGGTATTCGGATTCCATCACCGACTCGGCGCGCTGGGTATCGCGCAGCGCGTACCACACGGTGATGAACACCATGACGCAAGCGGAGATGATGGTGACGACGAACATCATCGACTGCGCCCAGGCCGGCACCAGGCCGGTGTCGCGGGGAACGAGAAATTCCAGGGCGATGATCAGGGCGGCGGCGATGGCCGCCACGATGGCGGCCAGCACGATGTGGTCCAGCCCCAGCACCAGCACCACCAGGCAGACGCCCACCACCAAGAAGAATTGGCCGCCCGATGCCGTGCCCGAGTCCCAACAGGTGGCGGCGACCGTGACGTAGGCCGTACCGATGAACGTCAGCGGTGCGACCAGTTCACCGAACCGGTGCAGCCACGGCACGCTCGCGAAGATCAACGCCGAGACGACGTTGACGAGGACGATCTGCCAAATCCAGGCGCCGGTGACCACCTGCAGTACCACGAAAGTGGTGCAGACCACGACGGCGAGCCAGGCCGCGATCGAGAGCACGCGGAATTCACGCGCGGCGCTGTCGGCGTAGTGCTGACTGCGGGCGCGCGACTGAGCGCGCGCCGCGGCCACGCAGTCCGGGCGCCCCGACGAGCCGTCTGGGCATCTTGGTGGGGCACCACACTTCTTGGCCGCCACGGGTGCCAGCCTAACCGCTGAGCAGCGCCCTCGGCTGCCGTCTTGAAAGAAAATCCTGGTTTTCGCCCCCGTAAGTTTCTGAGTCTGATAACAGTTCTTGTTATCGGGTTGTAATCGGGTTTAGGAGTCATTGGTTCGGGTTATTTAACACGTGTTTGACAGGGCTTATGGACACGTGATCGCCTCGACTAAGGGGTGCCGCATGGCGGGTCTCAAGAGGTTTGTTCTTGCCTCAATCCTGGTTTCCACCGCGTTTTTGATGCAGGGCTGTAGCGCCGCGTGCAGCGAGCCCAGTTGGCTACTGCGGGTCGCCACCGATTCCATCGGTAACTACTCGCCGGGAGCGGACGTGTCGGCCTCGGGCCAGATGTGCGTAACCCGCTCAATCGGCGATTGATCTGGCGCACTTGCCGTTTGGTCGCTTGCTCGATCATGCGACCGCACGCTCGCGGCGGCTTGGTCGGTCGCCGGCACCGGTAGCGGGGTGACGGCCGGAGGCGCCGATGTGTGTCGACGCCGCGCGCCACGGGTCCGCAGAACACGCTCCACTGGTAGCCCGGATCGAATGAATTCAAATGAGCGCGTATTCGCGTGGCTTTCCCGGAATGCGCCGAATTACGTATTAATGCGTGCAGTTTATTAAAACGCGGGACCGAGCACATACCATTGGAATGTTTTTGGGCGAATTCGCAGACCGCTTGTACGCACGAATGCCGCAATACTTCAACTGTGGTACCGGAAAAGGCTGTAGGCCTGTCGGCGGTCCCGCTCGAAGGTGCCGAACGCTTGTGTGCCCTCGGTGAGATTCGAACTCACACTGGACGGGTTTTGAATCCGTTTCCTCTGCCAGTTGGGATACGAGGGCGTGCGGCCTCTTACCTTAGAGGCAGCCTCCCACCATAGAGGATCAGGAGTGCTCACCCGTCTCACCGCCCCCGAGGTCGCTGGTCTGAGGCGTTCACGACACAATATTCGTCATGACAGGCCCCACGACCGACACCGACGCCGCTGTGCCGCGCCGGGTCCTGATCGCTGAAGACGAAGCGCTCATCCGCATGGATCTCGCCGAGATGCTCCGAGAGGAGGGTTACGAGATTGTCGGGGAGGCCGGCGACGGGCAGGAAGCCGTCGAGCTGGCCGAGCGCCACCAGCCGGATCTGGTGATCATGGACGTCAAGATGCCGCGCCGCGACGGCATCGACGCGGCCTCGGAGATCGCCAGCAAGCGGATCGCCCCGATCGTCGTCTTGACCGCCTTCAGCCAGCGCGACCTGGTGGAGCGGGCGCGCGACGCCGGCGCGATGGCCTACCTGGTCAAGCCCTTCACCATCAGCGACCTCATCCCGGCCATCGAACTGGCCGTCAGCCGCTTCAGTGAGATCGCCGAGCTCGAACGCGAGGTGGCCTCGTTGTCCGACCGGCTGGAGACCCGCAAGCTCGTCGAGCGCGCCAAGGGGCTGCTGCAGAGCGAACAGGGCATGACCGAGCCCGAGGCCTTCAAGTGGATTCAGCGGGCCGCCATGGACCGCAGGACCACGATGAAGCGGGTGGCCGAGGTCGTGCTGGAGACCCTGGGCAGCTCTGACGAGTAGCTTCCCCGGCCGTCGAGCGTGAACCCACGGCTTTCGGTGTGAACTGAGGGCGCCGACACGCCGAGGGCGGCCGCCGTGGCTTCACACCGAAAGCCGTTGTTTCACACTCGAAACGGCCGCAACCGTTAGCGGGCGACGATCACCGACGAGCCGTGGCCGAACAGGCCCTGATTGGCGGTGACGCCCACTTTCGCGTTGTCCACCTGCCGGCCGGTCGCCTGGCCGCGCAGCTGCCAGGTCAGCTCGCAGACCTGAGCGATCGCCTGGGCGGGAATCGCCTCGCCGAAGCACGCCAGCCCACCCGACGGGTTGACCGGGACCCTGCCGCCGATCGTGGTCGCGCCGCTGCGCAGCAGCTGCTCCGCCTCGCCCTTGGCGCACAGCCCCAGGTGCTCGTACCAATCGAGTTCCAGCGCGGTGGACAGGTCGTAGACCTCGGCCAGGCTCACGTCCTCCGGGCCGATGCCCGCCTCGGCGTAGGCCGCGTCCAGGATCTGATCCTTGAACACCCGCTCCGGGGCGGCCACGGCGGCGGTGGAATCCGTTGCGATATCCGGCAATTCGGGAAGGTGCTGGGGATACTGCGGGGTGACCGTGCTGACCGCGCGCACCGACGGCACGCCCTCGAGCGAGCCGAGGTGCTTGTGGGCGAACTCGGCGCTGGCCACGATCAGCGCCGCGGCGCCGTCGGAGGTGGCGCAGATGTCGAGCTGGCGCAGCGGGTCGGACACCACCGGGCTGGCCAGCACGTCCTCGACCGAAGATTCCTTGCGGTAGCGGGCATTCGGGTTCTGCAGGCCGTGCTGGGAGTTCTTCACCTTGACCGCAGCGAAGTCCTCGGACGTCGCGCCGTAGAGGTCCATCCGGCGGCGCGCGAGCAGCGCGAAGTACACCGGGTTCATCGCGCCGATCAGGTGGAAACGCTGCCAGTCGGGGTCGTTCTTGCGCTCACCGCCGACGGGGGCGAACGCGCCCTTGGGCGTGGTGTCGGCGCCGATGACCAGCGCGACGTCGCAGAACCCGGCCAGAATGTGGGCGCGGGCGCTCTGCAGCGCCTGCGAACCGCTGGCGCAGGCGGCGTAGCTGGAACTGACCGGCACACCGTTCCAGCCCAGCTTCTGGGCGAACGTCGACCCGGCGATGAAGCCGGGGTAGCCGTTGCGGATGGTGTCGGCCCCGGCGACCAGCTGGATCTGTTGCCAGTCCAGCCCGGCCTCGGCCAGCGCGGCGCGCGCGGCGACCACGCCGTATTCGGTGAAGTCGCGGCCCCATTTGCCCCAGGGGTGCATGCCGGCGCCCAGGATGTAAAGCGGTTCCGGGCTCATTTCGCGATCCTCCAACCGTGCACGGTGCGCGCCACGCCGTCAGCGTCGGTGAACAAGGTCATGGTGGTCAGCTCCATCTGCATGCCGACCTTCAGATCGGCCGCCAGCGTGCCCTCGACGACCTTGCCGAGCACAATGATGCCCTCGTCGGCCAGCTCCACCGCGGCGATGGCGAACGGCTCGAACGGGTCGGCCGCCGGGTAGGGCGCGGGCGGCGGGTACCGGTTCTCGGTGTAGCTCCACAGCGTTCCCCGGGTCGACAGGGCGACGGACTCCAGGGTGTCGCTGGCGCAGGCCGGGTTGGGGCAGTTGTTCTCCCGCGGCGGGAAGACATAGGTGCCGCACTCGGGGCACTTGCTGCCGATCAGATGCGGGTTTCCGGCGTCATCGGTGGCGAACCATCCGTCGATCGCGGGTTCTGGACTGGTGACCTCTGGCACCCGGCCAGACTACCCAGCCCCAACGCAAAACTGAAACGTGTTGCAGTTCTGCCGCGGGCGCGGTCGGGACGCCTGCCTCGTCACACCGGGTGCCTAGAGTGAGACCGTGCCCGCCACGAAAACCACCCCCAAGGCCAGCGAGGAACAGACCACGCCGACGCTCATGCTGCTGGACGGCAACTCGCTGGCGTTTCGGGCGTTCTACGCGCTGCCCGCCGAGAACTTCAAAACCCGCGGCGGGCTGACCACCAACGCGGTCTACGGCTTCACCGCCATGCTGATCAACCTGCTGCGCGACGAGGCCCCGACCCACATCGCCGCCGCGTTCGACGTCTCGCGTCAGACGTTTCGCTCCGAGCGCTACCCGGAGTACAAGGCCAACCGGTCCGCGACGCCCGACGAGTTCCGCGGCCAGATCGACATCACCAAGGAAGTCCTTGCGGCGTTGGGCATCACGGTGCTGGCCGAGGAGGGGTTCGAGGCCGACGACCTCATCGCGACGCTGGCCACCCAGGCCGAGCGCGAGGGCTACCGGGTGCTGGTGGTCACCGGCGACCGCGACTCGCTGCAGTTGGTCAGCGACAACGTGACCGTGCTGTATCCGCGCAAGGGGGTCAGCGAGTTGACCCGCTTCACCCCGGACGCCGTCGTCGAAAAGTACGGGCTGACCCCGCAGCAGTACCCCGACTTCGCCGCACTGCGCGGTGACCCCAGTGACAACCTGCCCGGCATACCCGGCGTCGGGGAGAAGACCGCCTCCAAATGGATCGGCGAGTACGGATCGCTGCAGGCGCTGGTCGACAACGTCGACTCGGTGCGCGGCAAGGTCGGCGACGCGCTGCGCGCGCATCTGCCCAGCGTGATCCGCAACCGCGAGCTGACCGATCTGGTCAAAGACGTGCCGCTGGCCCAGACCCCGGACACGCTGCGGCTGCAACCGTGGGATCGCGACCAGATTCACCGGCTCTTCGACGACCTGGAGTTCAGGGTGCTGCGGGACCGGTTGTTCGAAACCCTGGCCGCGGTGGAGCCCGAGGTCGACGAGGGCTTCGACGTGCGCGGCGGCGCGCTGGAACCCGGCGAGCTGGCCGTGTGGCTGGCCGAGCACAGCTCGGGCAAGCGGTTCGGACTGGCCGTCGTCGGGACTCATCTGGCCTACGACGCCGACGCCACCGCCCTGGCCATCGTGTCCGCCGACGGCGAGGGCCGCTACATCGACACCGCGACACTGGATCCCGAAGACGAAGCGGCACTGGCGTCTTGGCTGGCCGACCCCGGTCCGCCCAAGGCGCTGCACGAGGCCAAGCTGGCGATGCACGACCTGGCCGGGCGGGGCTGGACGCTGGCCGGCGTCACCTCCGACACCGCGCTGGCCGCCTACCTGGTGCGCCCCGGCCAGCGCAGCTTCTCCCTCGACGACCTCTCGCTGCGCTACTTGCGCCGCGAGCTGCGCGCCGAAAACCCTGAACAGCAACAACTTTCGTTGCTCGACGATGACGAGGGCGTCGACGACCAGGCGGTGCAGACGCTGATCCTGCGCGCCGTGGCGGTGCTGGATCTGGCCGAGGCGCTCGACGAAGAGCTGGCCCGAATCAACTCCACCTCGCTGTTGAGCGGCATGGAGCTGCCGGTGCAGGCCGTGCTGGCCGGGATGGAAAACGCCGGCATCGCAGTCGATTTGGACCTGCTGCAAGAGCTGCAAAGCGATTTCGCCCACCAGATCAGGGATGCGGCCGAGGCGGCGTACGCGGTGATCGGCAAACAGATCAATCTGGGCTCGCCCAAGCAGTTGCAGACGGTGCTCTTCGACGAGCTGGAGATGCCAAAGACCAAGCGCACCAAGACCGGATACACCACCGACGCGGACGCGTTGCAGTCGCTGTTCGACAAGACCGGCCATCCGTTCCTGCAGCATCTGCTGGCCCACCGCGATGCCACCCGGCTCAAAGTCACCGTCGACGGGTTGCTGAACTCGGTGGCCTCGGACGGCCGCATCCACACCACGTTCAACCAGACCATCGCCGCGACGGGCAGGTTGTCGTCGACGGAGCCGAATCTGCAGAACATCCCGATCCGCACCGAGGCGGGCCGGCGGATCCGCGACGCGTTCGTCGTCGGCGAGGGCTACAGCGAGCTGATGACGGCCGACTACAGCCAGATCGAGATGCGGATCATGGCCCACCTGTCCAAGGACGAGGGCCTCATCGAGGCGTTCAACACGGGGGAGGACCTGCACTCCTTCGTCGCGTCGCGGGCGTTCGGCGTCCCGATCGAGGAGGTCACCGCGGAGCTGCGCCGCCGCGTCAAGGCGATGTCCTACGGCCTGGCCTACGGCCTGAGCGCCTACGGGCTGTCCGCCCAGCTCAAGATCTCCACCGAAGAAGCCAAAGATCAGATGGAGCAGTACTTCGCCCGGTTCGGCGGGGTGCGCGACTACCTGATGGACGTCGTCGAACAGGCTCGCAAGGACGGCTACACATCGACGGTCTTCGGCCGCCGTCGCTACCTGCCCGAACTGGACAGCAGCAACCGCCAGGTGCGCGAGGCCGCCGAGCGGGCCGCGCTCAACGCGCCCATTCAGGGCAGCGCGGCCGACATCATCAAGGTGGCGATGCTCGAGGTCGACAAGGCGATCAAAGCCGCCGGGCTGTCTTCCCGGATCCTGCTGCAGGTGCACGACGAGCTGCTTTTCGAGGTCGCGCCCGGCGAGCGGGAACAGCTGGAAGCGCTGGCGCGCGAAAAGATGGGCGGCGCCTACCCCCTCGACGTCCCGCTGGAGGTGTCGGTGGGTTACGGCCGTTCGTGGGACGCCGCGGCGCACTAGCGCGGCGAACGAAGCTTCCGAGGGGTGTAATCGCTGCTTGATCGGCCGCCGAATGCGAGGCCATGGCGGAAAATCGGCTGACAATTCGCCGTGGCGTCACGTTCGGGACATCCGTTCGGCCGCCGTCAACCGCGCTGGGTTTGGCCAGCATGTGCCCAGTCGAGTAGCCTCGACAGGTAAATCCTGAATTGTCCCTACGACCAAACCTGTCCGGAGCAACCCAACAATATGCCGAGTCCCGCCGTCACCTCGCCGCAAGTAGCCGTCAACGACATTGGCTCGAGCGAGGATTTTCTCGCCGCAATAGACAAAACGATCAAGTACTTCAACGATGGCGACATCGTCGAAGGCACGATCGTCAAAGTGGACCGGGACGAGGTGCTCCTCGATATCGGCTACAAGACCGAAGGGGTCATCCCCGCCCGCGAACTCTCCATCAAGCACGATGTCGACCCCAACGAGGTCGTTTCCGTCGGTGATGAGGTCGAAGCCCTGGTCCTCACCAAGGAGGACAAAGAAGGTCGCCTGATCCTGTCCAAGAAGCGCGCGCAGTACGAGCGCGCCTGGGGCACCATCGAGGCGCTCAAGGAGAAGGACGAGGCCGTCAAGGGCACCGTCATCGAGGTGGTCAAGGGTGGCCTGATCCTCGACATCGGGCTGCGTGGCTTCCTGCCCGCCTCACTGGTGGAGATGCGTCGCGTCCGCGATCTGCAGCCGTACATCGGCAAGGAGATCGAGGCCAAGATCATCGAGCTGGACAAGAACCGCAACAACGTGGTGCTGAGCCGCCGCGCGTGGCTCGAGCAGACCCAGTCCGAGGTGCGCAGCGAATTCCTCAACCAGCTGCAGAAGGGCGCCATCCGCAAGGGTGTCGTCTCCTCGATCGTCAACTTCGGTGCATTCGTCGACCTCGGTGGGGTGGACGGCCTGGTGCACGTCTCCGAGTTGAGCTGGAAGCACATCGACCACCCGTCCGAGGTCGTCCAGGTCGGCGACGAGGTCACCGTCGAGGTGCTCGACGTCGACATGGATCGCGAGCGGGTTTCGTTGTCGCTGAAGGCGACTCAGGAAGACCCGTGGCGCCACTTCGCCCGCACCCACGCCATCGGCCAGATCGTGCCCGGCAAGGTCACCAAGCTGGTTCCGTTCGGTGCGTTCGTGCGCGTCGAGGAGGGCATCGAGGGCCTGGTGCACATCTCCGAGCTGGCCGAGCGCCACGTGGAGGTCCCCGACCAGGTGGTCGCGGTCGGCGACGACGCGATGGTCAAGGTCATCGACATCGACCTGGAGCGCCGCCGAATCTCGTTGTCGCTCAAGCAGGCCAACGAGGACTACACCGAAGAGTTCGACCCGGCGAAGTACGGCATGGCCGACAGCTACGACGAGCAGGGCAACTACATCTTCCCCGAGGGCTTCGATTCCGAGACCAACGAATGGCTCGAGGGATTCGAGAAGCAGCGCGCCGAGTGGGAGGCCCGCTACGCCGAGGCCGAGCGGCGGCACAAGATGCACACTGCGCAGATGGAGAAGTTCGCCGCTGCCGAGGCCGCCGGGCACGCCGAGCAGTCGCCGGGCAACGGTGCGCGGGAGGAGAAGGCGGGCGGTTCGCTGGCCAGCGACGCCCAATTGGCGGCGCTGCGGGAGAAACTCGCCGGCAACGCGTGACGCCGTCGGCGACCACGCCATGCTGCGTATCGGGCTGACCGGTGGCATCGGCGCCGGCAAGTCGGCGCTGTCGTCCACGTTCGCGCGCTGCGGTGCCGTCATCGTCGACGGCGACGTCATCGCGCGCGAGGTGGTCGAGCCCGGCACCGAAGGCCTGGCCGCGCTGGTCGAGGCGTTCGGCAGCGACATCCTGCTCGCGGACGGATCACTGGATCGTCCGGCGTTGGCCGCCAAGGCTTTCCGTGATGACGAGGCACGCAAGACGCTGAACGGGATTGTCCACCCCCTGGTGGGCAATCGCCGTTCGGAGATCATCGCGTCGGTGCCCGAGGATTCCGTTGTGGTCGAGGACATTCCGCTGCTGGTGGAATCCGGGATGGCTCCGCTGTTCCCGCTCGTCGTCATCGTGTACGCCGACGTCGAGGTGCGGCTGCGGCGGCTGGTCGATCAGCGCGGGATGGCCGAGGAGGATGCGCGGGCGAGGATCGCCGCGCAGGCCAGCGACGAGCAGCGCCGCGCGGTCGCCGACATCTGGCTGGACAACTCGGGCAGCCCGGAAGACTTGGTGCAGCGCGCCCAGCAGTTGTGGGACCACCGCATCGTGCCGTTCGCCCACAACCTGAGCCAACGGCAGTACGCGCGCGCACCAGCGCGGTTGGTGCCACCGGACCCGACCTGGCCGGACCAGGCGCAACGGATCGTCAACCGCCTCAAGACGGCCTGCGGTCACCGGGCGTTGCGCGTCGATCACATCGGGTCGACGGCCGTGCCCGACTTCCCGGCCAAGGACGTCATCGACATTCAGATCACCGTCGAATCCCTTGCCGAAGCCGACGAACTCGCCGAGCCGTTACTTGCCGCCGGTTATCCGCGCCCCAAGCACATCACTCAAGATTTCCCCAAACCCGACGCGCGCAGCACCGTAGCGCGATACGACCACAGCGACCACGAGGCGTTGTGGCACAAGAAAGTTCATGCTTCGGCCGATCCCGGGCGGCCGACCAATGTGCACATCCGGGTCGACGGCCGGCCCAATCAGCAATTCGCCTTGCTGTTCCGGGACTGGCTCAAAGCCAATCCCGCTGTGCGCGCCGAGTATCTGACCGTAAAACGCAGAGCCGACAGCACTGGTGGCGGAGACATCCTGCGCTATGTCGCCGCTAAAGAGCCGTGGTTCCTCGACGCCTACCGGCGGGCCTGGGAGTGGGCCGACTCGACGGGCTGGAAGCCCTGAGGCGAATCTAGGGCAAGGGTGCGCCGCACTGCAGCGCCCCGTTCATGGGATCGGCGTTGCCCGCGACCGGTCTGACCATCTGGTCGGACTGGACGAAAACGTTGTCGTCCACGTCGATTTCGCAGTGCACGTTCGCCGCATACGGGAAGCGCACCACGATGCGCATGCCGGCCTGCTGCGGGTCGGG
The DNA here is from genome assembly GCF_001673415.1 of Mycobacterium sp. 1165196.3. Classification (NCBI taxonomy): domain Bacteria; kingdom Bacillati; phylum Actinomycetota; class Actinomycetes; order Mycobacteriales; family Mycobacteriaceae; genus Mycobacterium; species Mycobacterium sp. 1165196.3. Next base: position 92,918 of record NZ_LZLU01000062.1, read on the forward strand.
CAACACCGTGTCGGCCTCGAATGCGTTGCCGGGCACCGAGCTAAGCCCGGCCGTGTTCGTCTGACCGCCGTTGATCACGAAGGTGGCCTGGCTCCCGGTCGTGACGCCATCGATCCTGGCCCGATAGGTGATGTTGTGCAGATCCGCCCGTGCGACCGCCGGATTCACCACGGCGAGGGCGGTCACGGCGGCGATCGGCAGCAGCCCGCGGGCCTGGCAGCTCATAGCGGCTGACATTACAACCAGCCTGATCGGGGGGCCACATCGATTGCCCTACGGCTGGCAGCGCGGACACCACAGCGTCGTGCGGCCGCCCACCCGGCCACGTTCCAGCCGGGTGCCGCAGCGTGGGCAGTGCGGGTCCGGTTCGTCACGCACCCCGGTCAGCCAGCGCGGCAGGCCCGGCACCCGGCCATGGCGCACCGCGGTCCGCAGCACCCGAGTCATCGCGCCATGCAGGCCCTGCACGTCGTCGTCGTCCAGCTCCCTGATCGGAAGGGTGGGCCGAAGTCTGGCCCGCCAACAGATCTCGTCGGCCAACAGGTTGCCGAGCCCGGCGATCACCGACTGGTCCATCAGCGTGGGCTTGAGCTGTCGCGACCTGGCCGATCGCGCGGCCAGCGCGTCGCGGAACTCCCGCAGGCGCAGGCCCAGCGCATCGGGGCCCTGTGGGCCCGTGACATGTGCGATGTCGTGCGGATCGTCGGCCAGCCACACCCCGCGCAATTTGCGCAGGTCGGCATAGCGCAGTTCGCCCTCGTCCAGCGCGACGGTCAGTCGCTCGTAGGGGTCATGGGCGGCGCCGTCGGCGGCGTAGTACGGGCGGCCGGTCATCCCGCTGTGAATCAGCAGCGTCGACCCATCGGTGGGCAGCACGAGCCACTTGCCGTGCCGGCGCGGATCGGCGAAGCGGTGCCCGGTCAACCGGCCGGCCAGCGCCTTCGCGGTCACGTTGCGCAGCACCCCGGGATCGTGCACCTGCACGTGCCGGATCCGCCGTCCCGGCAGTGCGGCGGCCAGTTGCCGCCGAAACCCTTCCACGTCAGGCAGTTCAGGCATGCGGCCACCGCATCAGCATGTCTCCCTGACCACCTCGGTCGGGTCCTTATCGGTGCGCATGCCGAGATAGCGCGGGTGGCGGAGCTTTCCGTCGCGGGTCCACTCGGTGAATCCGATCTCGACCACCATCTCGGGGCGAACCCAATGCGCGCCGGCCTCGCGCACCGACCCCCGGGCGAAGGGCGATTGGTCTTGCGCGAGCGTCGATAACCGGTCGTGCAAGCGGTGCAGCGTGGCGTCGTCGAAACCGGTGCCCACCTTGCCGGCATAGCGCAACTCATCGCCGTGGTAATACCCGAGCAGCAACGCGCCTAACTCCACCCGGCTGCCCTTCGGGCCGGTGTAGCCGCCGACCACGAATTCCTGGTCGCGCACGCATTTGAACTTCAGCCAGGCGCGTGAGCGACCGCCGTCGTAGGGGGAGTCGGCCAGCTTGGCGATCACCCCTTCGTCGCCGCGCCCGCACGCCGCCTGGTAGGCGGCGATGCCGTCTTCGACCCGGTGCGGGGCGTAACGCAGCGGGTCGGCGAAGTCGATTGCCTTGCGCAGCAACCTCTTACGCCAGAGCAGCGGCACCTCGACCGTGGATTGGCCGTCGAGATGCAGCAGGTCGAAAACGTAGTAGAAGACGCGCACCGGGGATGCGCGGGCCAACTCGGGGTCGGTGATGCCCAGCCGGCCCTGCAGCCGGGCGAAGCTGGTCCGGCGGCCCTCGAACGCCACCACCTCGCCGTCCACGACGAAGCGAGTGGTGCGCTGGCCGGCGAGCGCATCCACCAACTCGGGGTAGGTTCCGTTGAGCGTCTGACGATTCCGCGACAACAGCCGCAACCGGGCGCCGTCGCGAAACGCCAGGCAACGCATGCCGTCGAACTTGCGCTCGAAGATCCAGTGCGGATCGGAGAACCGATCCTCGGTGAGCGTGGCCAGCGTCGGCGGCCGCCAGCCCGGCACGGGTTCCTCGCGCAGCGCCGCGCGCACCGCGCGAGGCAGACCGGCGAAGTCCGTCATGACACGTGGTCCGGCGACGCGGCGCGCCCACGCCAGGTCAACCGCATGCCGTGGTGCGCCAGCCAGCGCGACAGGTCATAGCCGTTGCGGGCCAGCCCGTCGACGGCGGTCACCGCCCGCTGCACCGCCTGCGCGGCGACCTCGGGGGTGAGCAGGCCGTGGCGGACGGCGTCCAGCAGCTCGTCGACATCGGTGAGTTCCGCCCCGATCCCGGTGCGGACCTCGATGTCCAGGTAGTGATCTTCGGAATGCCACGCGGTGGGGCCGGGCTGGTATTCGCCCACATCCAGGTAGACGTCCAGGTCCCTTTCATGCCCGGGATTGAAATGAAACACCGTGGCGCGCAACCCCAACGACGGCAGCAGCCACGACTCGAGGTAATGAAACTGCGCGCGACCGGGGGTGGGCCGGGCGATGTAGAGGCCCCACGGGTGCACGGCATATTCGTCGACGGTCCGCACGATGCCCTTGGGATCGGTGTTCGTGCGGGCCACCAGGTCGAACGTCTCGTGCTTCGGCGGGTGAATGGTGTCACCCTACCGCCGCCGGGCCGCCTCGTTACCGGCGCAACCGGATCTTCCATCGCACGAACCCGGCGTAGAAGATCGACAGCGCGGCCAGCATGCCCATGTCGAGCAGCCAGATCTTCGGCGTGTGCTGCCAGAACCGATCCTGTGACAGCAGGGTGTCGGGCACCAGGTGACGCAGGTCCACCGTCGACGATGCCGCGGCGTAGCCCCAGCGCGCCGGCATCGCCCACGACAGCTGGTTCAACCCGAGGCGGCCGGTCACCGGCACCATCCCGCCGCACAGCACCAGCTGCGCCATCACGGCCACCACGAACAGCGGCATGATCTGCTCGCTGGAGCGCACCAGCGACGAAATCGCCAGGCCCAGAATGGCCGAGGCGACGCACGTCGCCGCGACGGTGGCGAACAGTTCGACGGTGGCCCCGACGGTCGAGTGGCCGAACAGCACCGCGCCGCGCGTCGGGGCGCTCTTGCCGATCACCACGATCGCCGTGACGATCGCCGACTGCAATAACGCGAACCCGCAGAACACCGCGCTCTTGGCCAGCAGGTAGGCGGTGGTCGACAAGCCCACCGCCTGCTCACGCTGGAAGATGGCGCGCTCGCCGACCAGGTCGCGAATTGTCAAGGCGGTGCCCATGAATGCCGCGGCCGGCATCAGCAGGGCCAGTATCTGCGCGGCTTCGTCGGGTGTCCCCGCGTTCGGCGCGGGTGCGTGAAATCCGTTGCTGCCCGGCACGGTCAGCGACAGCGAGCCCAAAATGAACGGCAGCAGCGCCAGGAACACGAAGTAGGCGCGGTCGGCGATCACCAGGCGCACCTGCCGCCGGGCGATCGTCGAGATCTGACGGCGCACGCTGGTGTGAACCGGTTCCCCGAGGCTGCTCGGCTCGTCGGTCTTGTCGGGCAGGTACCGCTGCGGCCGCTTCTGGGCCTCGTTCTGTTCCAGGAAGCGGCGGTTGGCCTCGTCGGGGTCGGCGCCGACCTGGGTGAAGATCTTCGCCCAGTTGGTGGTGCCCATCGCCCCACCGATCTGGTCGGGCGCGCCGCAGTAGGCGGTCTTGCCGCCCGGGGCCATCAGCAGCACCTGGTCGCAGACGTCGAGGTAGGACAGCGAGTGTGTCACCACCAGCACCACCCGGCCGGCATCGGCCAACTGGCGCAACATCGTCATGACCTGCAGGTCCAGCGCGGGGTCCAGCCCCGAGGTCGGCTCGTCGAGGATCAGCAGCGACGGGCCGGTCAGCAGTTCGAGCGCCACCGAGGCGCGCTTGCGCTGCCCGCCGGACAGCTTTTCGACGCGGGTGTCGGCGTGCTTGGTCAGGTCGAGTTCCTCGAGCACCTGGGCGACGACGTTCGCGCGGTCTCTCTTGCCGGTGTCGGGCGGCAGCCGCAGCTCGGCGGCGTAGCCCAGCGCCTGGTTGATGGTCAGCTGGCGATGCACCACGTCGTCTTGGGGAACGATGCCGATCCTGCTGCGCAGCGATGCGTACTCGGCGTGAATGTTGTGTCCCTCGAACGTGACTGAGCCCGACGTCGGGGTGGTGTAACCGGCGATTAGCCGGGCCAGTGTGCTCTTGCCGGCGCCCGAACCGCCGATCACGGCGGTCAGCGTCCCGGGGCGCGCGGTCAGCGAGATGTCGTCGAGCAACTGCTTGCCGTTGTCGACGACGTAGGAGACGTCGCGCACCTCGAGGCCGCCGGTGCGGGTGGCGGCGCCGCCGCGTTCGGTCAGGGTGCCGTCGCGGAACACCAGGTCGACGTTGCCGATGGTGACGATGTCGTCCTGCGACAGGATGGCCGACCCGACCCTGGTGCCGTTGACGAACGTCCCGTTGACGCTGTTGTCGCGGATTTCCGTGCCCAGCTGGGTGGGAACCAGGGTGGCATGCTGGCGCGACGCCAACACGTCGGAGACGACGATGTCGTTCTCGGGGGCGCGGCCGATCGTCATGGCGCCGGCGGTGCCCGCCGCCGAGGACGCGCGCGGCGAGAGCAATTTCACAAAACGGGTCGCCAGGTTCGACACGTCGGCCGTCTTGGCGTCGATCACGGTGAATTCCGCTGCGGGCGTTGCGGATGGCTGTGGTGGCGCCTCGGTTTCGCCCGCGGCGGGCGGGCTGACCTGCAGCCTTGCCGGTGAGCCCGGGTCGATGACGGTCCGCTCCTCGGGCGGTACGCCGCGCGGCGCCGGTGCCGGCGGCACGCGGGGCGGTGGCACCTGGCGAGGCGGCACCGTCGGCTGTCGCGGGGGCGCGTTCGGCGGCCTCGCCGGCTGCCGGGGTGGCACCGGGCGCGACGGCGCGCCCTGCGGGCCGCCGCGAGCGGGACCCCTGTTCTGGCCGCCGGTTCGGCCCTGTGGGGGCCGCGGCGGATGCGTCGGATTCGTTTGCTCGGCAAGCGCAGTCCATGCCAGCGTCGGCGGCCCGGAGTCGTGACTCGGCCTGGGCCGCGGCGGCTGGCCGGCATGACCCTGCTGGGGCCCGATCGCGAAGGTCAGGCGCGGCCCCTGGGGGTTGCCGATGTGAATGCTCTGCCCGTCGTGGATATCGACCACCGGCATCCGGTAGCCGTTGAGGTAGGTGCCGTTCAGCGAGCCGTTGTCGATTGCCAGCCAACGGCCTTGGTCGAACCGCACGATCAGATGCGCGCGGGAAATTCGTGGATCGGCGATGCGCACATCGGCCTGCACGTCGCGCCCGACGACCACCTCGTGGCCCGCCGCGAAGGATCGTTGGGACCCGTCATGCCGAATTGTCAGAATGGGCGGGGCGGGTCGAGTCACCACTCAAGTATCGGCCAGCGTTGGCAGTGCGCTCTATTGGAGCCACCTGTGACTTCCCTTTGTCTCGATTCGGCCACTCATAGCCCTTTCATAGCCTGCTGAGACGAATCGCCTACTGGCGTGCGGCATTATTCGAACGGGAGGGGTGCAATAAGGGTTGCGTCCGCGCGCGTCGAGCACACTGTGGTGCCGGCAAGCGACGAGACGCAGAGGGCCCAATCGCGATGCGCACGCCCAGGGTGCTGCGATCCGCAGCACAGCGCGGCGACACCAGGGGGCGGTGCCGGAAAACGAGGGGGCAGGGCATTGATGAACGAGCACAAGGGAACTACTCGGCGCATCGGCGCCGGACGGCGGCTGTTGAGCAACCCGCGACAAGCCCGTGCGGCGTTGCGCGCGGGGTTTCACTCGTTGCCCGCCATGCCGATCGGCCAGCTGTTCCGCCGGATACCACCGGTCGATTCGGCCCCGAACGCGGAACCCGTGGCCGCCCAACAACTCAACGAGTCCAGCGGGCAGCGCCTGGCGGTGGGCAACGGCGCATCGTTCGCCGGCTACACGATTTTGCGGCAGCTCGGTGCGGGCGGCATGGCCGAGGTCTACCTGGCGTTGCATCCCCGGCTGCCCCGCCGCGACGTGATCAAGGTCCTCGCCGAGGCGGTGACCGCCGACCCCGAGTTTCGCGAAAGATTCAATCGCGAGGCCGATCTCGCCGCGACGCTGTGGCACCCGCACATCGTGGGTGTGCACGACCGGGGCGAATTCAACGGGCACCTGTGGATTTCGATGGACTACGTCGAGGGCACCGACGCCTCCCGGCTGGTCAAGGAGAACTACGCCGAGGGGATGCCCATCCACGAGGTGTGCGCCATCGTGCAAGCGGTGGCGGGCGCGCTGGACTACGCCCACGACCGTGGACTGCTGCACCGCGACGTCAAGCCGGCCAACATCCTGCTCACCCATCCCGAGGCGGGAGAGCGCCGAATCCTGTTGGCGGACTTCGGGGTCGCGCGCCACCTGGGTGACATCAGCGGGATCACCGAGACCAACGTCGCCGTCGGAACCGTGGCGTACGCCGCGCCCGAGCAGCTGACGGGTTCGCCCATCGACGGCCGGGCCGATCAATACGCTTTGGCCGCAACGGCTTTCCACCTGCTCACCGGGGCGCCGCCGTTTCAGCATTCCAACCCGATCGCGGTGATCAGCCAGCACCTGCATCAGGAACCGCCGCGGCTCAGCGATTTTCGCCCCGACCTCGCCGAGCTCGACGAGGTGTTCGCCCGGGCCCTCGCCAAGCGCCCCGAGGACAGGTTCGACCGGTGCCGCGCGTTGGCCACCGCCGTCAGCGAGTCGTCCGGGGCCGCCTCCGAGTTCGGCCGTGGCGTCGCGCCCCGCGCCGTGGTGGCGACGGAGCATCGCCGGCGCGGTCCCGCCGGCGTCATTGCCGTTCTGGGCCACCGTTTTTCGTCGAAAACCCGATGGGCGGCCGCGCTGGTGTGTGCGGTACTGATCGCCGTCGCGGCGACCTGGTCGATCCTCTACTCCTTCCAGCCCGGCCCGCCGCCGAGCAACCCGGCGCTCGCCTCCAAGCCGTCGGTGCCGGCCGCGAGTGCCGCGCCCACCGCGGGCGGACCCGTGCTCAACGGGACGTATCGGCTGGCCTACGACCAGGCCAAGCGCACCACCAACGGCATCTCGATCCGGCACGACGGCGCCGCCACCAACTGGTGGGCCTTCCGGTCGGTGTGCACCACCAACGGATGTGCGGCCACCGGCACCCAGCTGGACGACGCCACTCACCAGGTGGCCAACACCACCGATGGCGGACAGACCGACACCCTGCGCTTCGTGGGCGGCTACTGGCAGGGTGCGCCCGTGCAGCAGCGGGTGGGCTGCACCCAGCCCAACGGTCAGGTGCGGGCCACCCAGCAGGAAACCGTCGCCTGGTCGCTGGCGCCGCAGGCGGACGGCACGCTGCGCGGCACGGAGACCGAGACGGTGCTCAGCAACGAATGCGGGGCCCAGGGAGCGGTGGTGCGGGTGCCGGTGGTGGCCACCCGGGCGGGCGATGCGCCCGCGAAGGTGGCGCTGGGCGATCCCACCCAGGTCATCAACACCTCGACCACCGCGTCGGCACCGGCGCCGCCGGTGCTCGGCGGGTTGTGCAGCGACGTCGGCAAGGTGGCCTACGACCCGACCAACAACGAGCAGATCGTCTGCGAGGGCAGCAGCTGGGCCAAGGCGCCGATCACGATGGGCGTGCACGCCGCGGGCAGCTCCTGCGACCGGCCGGGCACCTCGGTGTTCGCCATGAGCACGTCCAGCGACGGTTATCTGCTGCAATGCGATCCGGTCACCCGGACCTGGACGCGTCCGGCGGGGTAGTCGGTCTCGCGGGGCGGGTCGGTCTCCAGGTACCACGACGTGAGTTTCAAACTCGCTAGCGCATGCGCTGGCACGTTTGGGGTAAGCGTTGTCCTTCCGGACAGGTATGGACGTGACGGATGTGGCGAAGGTGCCCCGCCGACCTGGTAAAACCACCGCCACGGCACTTGTCGGTGATCGGTTCTACCCTGGTGGCATGGCATTCGCCACGGAACATCCCGTAGTAGCGCATTCGGAGTACCGCCCGGCCGAAGAGGCCGTGGAGGGGTTGGTGCGCGTCGGCGGCCGCTTCGAGGTCGTCAGCCCGCACCAACCCGCCGGGGATCAGCCGGCCGCCATCGAGGAGCTGGAACGCCGGATCAGGGCGGGGGAGCGCGACGTCGTGCTGCTCGGCGCCACCGGCACCGGCAAGTCGGCGACCACCGCCTGGCTCATCGAGCGGCTGCAGCGGCCCACCCTGGTGATGGCGCCCAATAAGACGCTGGCCGCGCAGCTGGCTAACGAGCTGCGAGAGATGTTGCCGCACAACGCTGTTGAATACTTCGTCTCGTACTACGACTACTACCAGCCCGAGGCGTACATCGCGCAGACCGACACCTACATCGAGAAGGACAGCTCGATCAACGACGACGTGGAACGGCTGCGGCACTCCGCGACGTCGTCGCTGCTGTCGCGCCGCGACGTGGTCGTGGTGGCGTCGGTGTCCTGCATCTACGGCCTGGGCACCCCGCAGTCGTATCTGGACCGCTCGGTCGAGCTCCGGGTCGGCAACGAGGTGCCCCGGGACGGTCTGCTGCGGTTGCTGGTCGACGTTCAGTACACCCGCAACGACCTGTCGTTCACCCGCGGCTCGTTCCGGGTGCGCGGCGACACGGTGGAGATCATCCCGTCCTATGAAGAGCTGGCGGTGCGCATCGAATTCTTCGGCGACGAGATCGAGGCGCTGTACTACCTGCACCCCCTGACGGGTGACGTCATCCGCCAGGTCGACTCGCTGCGGATCTTCCCGGCCACCCACTACGTCGCCGGCCCGGAGCGGATGGCGATGGCGATCTCGACGATCGAAGCCGAGCTGGCCGAGCGGCTGGCCGAGCTGGAGGGCCAGGGCAAGCTGCTCGAGGCGCAGCGGTTGCGGATGCGCACCAACTATGACATCGAGATGATGCGCCAGGTCGGCTTCTGCTCGGGCATCGAAAACTACTCAAGGCACATCGATGGCCGGGGCCCGGGCTCACCGCCGGCCACGCTGCTGGACTACTTCCCGGAAGACTTCCTGCTGGTCATCGACGAATCGCACGTCACCGTCCCGCAGATCGGCGGGATGTACGAGGGCGACATGTCGCGCAAACGCAACCTGGTCGAATACGGCTTCCGGCTGCCGTCGGCGTGCGACAACCGCCCGCTGACCTGGGAGGAGTTCGCCGACCGGATCGGGCAGACGGTGTACCTGTCGGCCACCCCCGGTCCCTACGAGCTCAGCCAGTCCGGTGGCGAGTTCGTCGAGCAGGTGATCCGGCCCACCGGCCTGGTCGACCCGAAGGTCGTCGTCAAGCCGACCAAGGGCCAGATCGACGACCTGATCGGCGAAATCCGCAAGCGCACCGAGGCCGACGAGCGGGTGCTGGTGACCACGCTGACCAAGAAGATGGCCGAGGACCTCACCGACTACCTGCTGGAGATGGGCATCCGGGTGCGCTACCTGCACTCCGAGGTCGACACGTTGCGCCGGGTCGAGCTGCTGCGTCAGCTGCGGCTGGGCGAATACGACGTGCTGGTCGGCATCAACCTGCTGCGCGAGGGGCTGGACCTGCCCGAGGTGTCGCTCGTGGCGATCCTGGACGCCGACAAGGAGGGCTTCCTGCGGTCATCGCGCAGCCTGATTCAAACCATCGGCCGCGCCGCCCGCAACGTCTCCGGTGAGGTGCACATGTACGCCGACACCATCACCGACTCGATGAAAGAGGCCATCGACGAGACCGAACGGCGTCGGGCCAAGCAGGTCGCGTACAACGAGGAGCACGGCATCGACCCGCAGCCGCTGCGCAAGAAGATCGCCGACATCCTCGACCAGGTCTACCGCGAGGCCGACGACAGCGAGACCGTGGAGATCGGCGGGTCGGGCCGCAACGCGTCCCGTGGCCGGCGGGCGCAGGGCGAGCCCGGTCGCGCCGTCAGCGCCGGGGTGTTCGAGGGCCGCGACACGGCCAGCATGCCGCGCGCCGAACTAGCCGACCTGATCAAGGACCTGACCGCGCAGATGATGGCCGCCGCGCGCGACCTGCAATTCGAGCTGGCGGCCCGGTTCCGCGACGAGATCGCCGACCTGAAAAAGGAACTGCGGGGGATGGACGCCGCCGGCCTGAAATGAGTTTGCTGGCAACCGATCTGCGGCTGTTGTCGCCGCGGCACCCCATACGGTGGAGGAGTGACCGACGCGGCGACTATCACCGGCGGCTGGCGTGAGCTGCTGGGCCCGAGGTATCTGAGGACTTCCATCCTGCTGGCCGGCGGGGTAGCGCTCTACGCCACCAACGAGTTCCTGACCACCAGCTTGTTGCCCAACACCATCGCGGAAATCGGCGGCAGCCGGCTCTACGCGTGGGTGACGACCCTGTATCTCGTCGGGTCGGTGGTCGCGGCGACGATGGTCAATCCGATGCTGCTGCGCATCGGCGCGCGTTCGTCATACATGCTGGGCCTCGTGGTGTTCGGCGTCGCCAGCCTGGTCTGCGCCGCCGCCCCGACCATGCATGTTTTGATTGCTGGCCGGGCGATGCAGGGGGTGGCCGGCGGCTTGCTGGCCGGGCTGGGTTATGCGGTCATCAACTCCGCCCTGCCCCGCTGGTTGTGGACGCGGGGCTCGGCGCTGGTGTCGGCGATGTGGGGCGTGGCGACCGTGGTCGGGCCCACGACGGGCGGCCTGTTCGCGCAGTTCGGCATCTGGCGCTGGGCGTTCGTCGCGATGGCCGTCCTGACCGTGCTGATGGCCCTGTTGGTGCCGGTCGCGCTGGCCCGGGTCAGCCCGACGACCGGCATCCCGAGGATGAAGGTGCCGGTCTGGTCGCTGCTGATCATCGGCGTGGCCGCGCTGGCCGTCAGCGTCGCGCAGATTCCGCACAACACCGTCGCGACGTTCGGGCTGCTTGCGGCCGGCATCGTGCTGGTGGGCGTGTTCGTGATCGTCGACTGGCGCATGCACGCGGCCATCCTGCCGCCCAGCGTGTTCTCGCCCGGGCCGCTGAAGTGGATCTACCTGACCATGGGCGTGCTGATGGGCGCGGCGATGGTGAACACCTACGTGCCGCTGTTCGGGCAGCGGCTGGCCCATCTGACGCCGATCGCGGCCGGGTTCCTTGGGGGCGGCGCTCGCCCTCGGCTGGACGGTCAGCGAGATCGTCAGCGCATCGCTGGAGAACCCACGAACCATCGGGTGGGTGGTCATGGTGGCGCCGCTGGTGGCCGCGTCCGGCCTGGCATTGGGGGCGGTGGCCCGGCGCGGCGACGGGTCGGCCGGCACCGCCGCGCTGTGGGCGGTCGCGCTGCTGGTCGCCGGCATCGGGATCGGGATGGCCTGGCCGCACCTGTCGGCCCGCGCGATGGCGTCGGTCGCCGACCCGGCCGAAGGCGGCGCGGCTTCCGCGGCCATCAACACCGTCCAGCTGACCTCCGCGGCGATCGGCGCAGGATTGGCGGGCGTCGTCGTCAACACCGCCACCGGCGGCGAGGGGATGGCCGCGCACCTGCTCTTTACGGTGTTCACCGCGTTGAGCGCCGCCGGCGTGGCGGTGTCCTACGCCGCGACGCGCGCCACCCGCCAAGCCCAGCCGGTCGGCACCGGGCGTTGAGCTCGGTCGGCGGCGAAATCACCGCGTGGACTTGACAACCTGCGAGTAGTGGAATTGCCACCGTTCGACGATGTGGAAGCCGAGGTAGCCCGGGAATCGGTACGCCGGGGCGCGCCCGAACGCGGATCCGGGCGGTAGCGATGGGCCGGCTTGATGGTCCGGCAGCGAATTGTCCCTATTGGTGATCGTCCAGATCGCCGGGCATTTGTTGATTTTGGCGGTCGTCAGCCACACGGCGACGTGCCCGTCCCACAGCGATCCGACCTTCGGCCCGTAGACGCCGCGCTCGACGTCGATCAACGACCGGAAGGCCGCCGGCCGGGTGGCCAGCAGCGCGCGAATCGGGCCGGGCTTCCACGGGACGGTGTTGTCCACCATCAGGCAGTCGCCGGGGGCCGCGTGCGAGCTGATCAGATCGGCCACCTGGCTGTAGTCCCAGCCCTCCTTGGCGTACGGCCACCGTTGCACGAACAGGTAATTCGGCACGGCGGCGACGGCGAACAACAGCACCGCGCCGGCGATCGGCCACGGCCGGCGGGCGACGGTGACGATGCAGACGGCCAAGACGACGGCCATCGCGGGTGCGGTGAAGATCAGGTAGCGCGGGTAGTAGATCGGCTCGATGACGGCCGAATACACGACGACCAGCGCGGTGGGAATCACCATCCACGCCGTGGCGATGACCAGCAACCGGCGGAGGTCGCCGGCCGGGGCCGGCACGCCGGCCAGCCGGGTCGCGACCGCCGCGACGATCAGCACCGCGCCGGCGATCGCGAACGCCACGCTGTGGTCGAAGTACTGGCGCAAGATGATGTCGAAGGCGTAATGCCAGCTGACGGGATAGATCCAGTTCACCTGCCACACCTGGTGGTGCGCGAACAGGATGAACGGCGTCATGGCCGCCACCGCGGCAACGGAGCCGGCGGTCCACCAGAGCGCCGGAGCTTTGCGCGCGCCCTTCGGGGCGAGCAGCGGCAGCAGGGCGCCGTACACCGGCACCAACAGCACCAGGTTGAGGTTGAGCAGGATCGCCAGCATCAACCCCAGCGCGTACCAAACCCAGCCGCGCGGCCGGTTGCGCCGAACGGCGGCGACGAACAACACCGTCAGCCACACCGCCGCGGCGGCCACGAAGGCGTACGGCCGGGCCTCCATGCCCGCCCAGGTGGTGCGCGGCAGGATGGCGAAGACCGCCCCCGCGCAGACCGCGGTGGGCCGGGTGGAGAACTGCCTGGTGAAGACCGTGACCCCGGCCGCGGCGGCACCGACGGCCAGCGAGCTCGGGAAACGCGACCAGAACTCGGTGGGCGGGAACAGGGCGAACCAGCCGTGCATCAGCAGGTAGTACGCCCCGTGGACGGCGTCGATGTGGCTGAGCAACCGCCACAACTCCGGCAGTGTCCGGCTCGCCGATGCCGATATCGTCGCCCCCTCGTCGAACCACAGCGACGGCCGACAGGCCCAGGCGGCGCTGACAACGGTGGCGAACAGGGCGATCGTGCAGGGATCCAGCAACCTGCCGCGCGTGCCCCCGGGCCCGGGCTCGGCGCCGACATCCCCGGCGCGCGGCTCGAGAGTGGGCTCGAGGGTGGGCATGGACATGATGGTTGTTACTTTAGGGCGCGGCTCATGTAACGGCTCACAAACTGCGCCCGGCGCATTCATTGTTCGTGCCGACATTGGCGAAAAGCGGCTTAATGCAATGCCTTCCATGGTGGCCGCACGCTTTTGATTGTTTTGCCATTGCCGATATTGTCCGTTGGCCCAGCCAGTGACCGCAAATAGCGGGCGCGCCACGCCGCGCGGTGTGGCTAATCTGCCTCCTGCGCAACGAGCAAACGCGCTACTGTCTTGGGTTGGCTGACCAACCGAAACTGGGAGGGTAAATGGGCGCCTATCGGACTGTGGTGGTAGGAACCGATGGCTCGGATTCGTCGATGCGCGCGGTAGAGAAGGCGGCACAGATCGCCGGTTCGGACGCCAAGCTGATCGTGGCGTCGGCGTATTTGCCCCAACACGAGGACGCCCGGGCGGCCGACGTCCTGCGCGACGAGAGCTACAAGGTTTCGGGGACCGCGCCGATTTACGCGATTCTGCGTGACGCCAAGGACCGCGCCCACGCCGCCGGTGCGCAGAATATTGACGAGCGCCCCATTGTCGGGGCCCCGGTCGACGCGCTGGTGCACCTCGCCGAGGAGGAACAGGCCGATCTGCTCGTGGTCGGCAACGTCGGCTTGAGCACGATCGCCGGCCGGCTGCTGGGATCGGTGCCGGCCAACGTCTCGCGTCGGGCCAAGACCGACGTGCTGATCGTGCACACCACGTCCTAGCGTCCTAGCGTCCTGGGGCCGCGCGGTTACCAGCCCCGCTCGCGCCATTCGCCCAGGTGGGGACGTTCGGCGCCCAACGCCGTGTCGTCACCGTGGCCGGGGTAGATGACGGTGGAGTCGTCATAGACGTCGAACACCCGGGTGCTGACGTCCTCGATCAGCTGGGTGAAATCGCCGGGCTGCCAAGTTTTGCCGACGCCGCCCGGGAACAGGCAGTCGCCGGTGAACAATTGGGTGACGCCGCCGGTCGCCGGGCCGTCCAGGGCCAGCGCGATCGATCCCGGGGTATGCCCGCGCAAATGGATGACGTCAAAGGTGAGCTCACCGATCTGCACGGTGTCACCGCCCGACAGCAAACGGTCCGGTTTGACCGGCAGCGGCTCCGCGTCGATCTCGTTGGCGGCGGTCGGCGCGCCGGTGGCGGCGGCCACCGCCTCCAGCGCCTGCCAGTGATCGAAGTGCTGGTGACTCGTCACGATCAGCGACACCTTCGGCGCGTGCTGCCGGATCAGGTCGATCAGGACGTCCGCGTCGTTGGCGGCGTCGATCAGCAGTGTTTCGCCGGTAGCGGAACAAGTGATCAGATAGGCATTGTTGTCCATCGGGCCGACCGAGACCTTTAGGATCGTGGCGCCGGGTAGGGTCCGGCGGGCCGCGGTGCCGGGGTCGACGTGTCCGGTGTAGTTGTCGTCCACTGCAGTCATACCGGTCACGCTACTGGTCAAAACTTGCTTGTCGGTATGGACACATAGCATGGAATGCGCCGTGCGCGATTCCGGTTCGGGATGCGCGCGGGCCTACCAGGAGGCCACGAGAAGTTGCCGGAAAGTTCTGAGAGGGGCAGCGTTGGCTGACCGTCTGATCGTCAAGGGCGCCCGCGAACACAACCTGCGCGGCGTCGATCTCGACCTGCCCCGCGACGCGCTGATCGTCTTCACCGGGCTGTCGGGCTCGGGCAAATCGTCGCTGGCCTTCGACACGATTTTCGCCGAGGGGCAGCGCCGCTACGTGGAGTCCCTGTCGGCCTACGCCCGCCAGTTCCTGGGCCAGATGGACAAGCCCGACGTCGACTTCATCGAGGGCCTGTCCCCGGCGGTGTCCATCGACCAGAAGTCCACCAACCGCAACCCGCGATCGACCGTCGGCACGATCACCGAGGTCTACGACTACCTGCGGCTGCTCTACGCGCGGGCCGGCACGCCGCACTGCCCGATCTGCGGCGAGCGGATCGCCCGGCAGACCCCGCAGCAAATCGTCGATCAGGTGCTGGCGATGCCCGAGGGCACCCGATTCCTGGTGCTCGCCCCGGTGGTGCGCACCCGCAAGGGCGAATTCGCCGACCTTTTCGAGAAGCTCAACGCCCAGGGCTACAGCCGGGTGCGGGTCGACGGCGTCGTGCACCCGTTGACCGACCCGCCGAAGCTGAAGAAGCAGGAAAAGCACGACATCGAGGTGGTGGTGGACCGCCTCACCGTCAAGGCGTCCGCCAAGCAGCGGCTGACCGATTCGGTGGAGACCGCGCTGAACCTGGCGGACGGCATCGTGGTGCTCGAGTTCATCGACCACGAACACGACGCGCACAACCGGGAGCAGCGGTTCTCCGAGAAGCTGGCCTGCCCCAACGGGCACGCGCTGGCGGTCGACGACCTGGAACCGCGGTCGTTCTCGTTCAACTCGCCCTACGGCGCCTGCCCCGAGTGCAGCGGCCTGGGCATCCGCAAGGAGGTCGACCCCGACCTGGTGGTGCCCGACCCCGAACGCACCCTGGCCGAGGGCGCGGTGGCCCCGTGGTCGACGGGCCACACCGCGGAGTACTTCACCCGGATGATGGCCGGGCTCGGCGACGAGCTGGGCTTCGACGTCGACACCCCGTGGCGCAAGCTGCCGGCCAAGGCCCGCAAGGCGATTCTCGAGGGCTCCGACCACCAGGTGCATGTGCGGTACCGCAACCGGTACGGGCGCACCCGGTCCTACTACGCCGATTTCGAGGGCGTGCTGGCGTTCCTGCAGCGCAAGATGGCGCAGACCGAGTCCGAGCAGATGAAGGAACGCTACGAAGGCTTCATGCGCGACGTGCCCTGCCCGGTGTGTGAGGGCACCCGGCTCAAGCCGGAGATCCTGGCCGTGACCTTGGCTGCGGGGGACCGGGGCGCGAAGTCCATCGCCGAGGTCTGCGAGCTGTCGATCTCGGACTGCGCGGACTTCCTGAACGCGCTCACCCTCGGCGTCCGCGAGAAGGCGATCGCCGGGCAGGTGCTTAAGGAAATCCAGTCGCGGCTGGGCTTTTTGCTCGACGTCGGGCTCGAGTACCTGTCGCTGTCACGCGCCGCGGCGACGCTGTCCGGCGGTGAGGCGCAACGCATTCGGCTGGCCACCCAGATCGGGTCCGGTCTGGTCGGTGTGCTCTACGTGCTCGACGAGCCGTCCATCGGGCTGCATCAGCGCGACAACCGCCGGCTCATCGAAACCCTCACTCGGCTAAGGGGTTTGGGCAACACGCTGATCGTCGTCGAGCACGACGAGGACACCATCGCGCACGCCGACTGGATAGTCGACATCGGCCCGCGGGCCGGTGAGCACGGCGGCAAGATCGTGCACAGCGGCACCTACAGCGAGCTTTTGGCGAACAAGGACTCGATCACCGGCGCCTACCTGTCTGGCAAGGAACGCATCGAGATGCCCGCCAGGCGGCGCCCGGTCGATAAGCGGCGGCTCACCGTCGTCGGCGCCCGCGAGCACAACCTGCGCGGCATCGACGTCTCGTTCCCGCTCGGCGTGCTCACCTCGGTGACCGGGGTATCGGGTTCCGGCAAATCGACCCTGGTGAACGACATCCTGGCGGCGGTGCTGGCCAACCGGCTCAACGGCGCCCGGCAGGTTCCCGGCCGGCACACCCGGGTCACCGGGCTGGACCACCTGGACAAGCTGGTCCGGG
This sequence comes from Mycobacterium sp. 1165196.3, assembly GCF_001673415.1. Classification (NCBI taxonomy): domain Bacteria; kingdom Bacillati; phylum Actinomycetota; class Actinomycetes; order Mycobacteriales; family Mycobacteriaceae; genus Mycobacterium; species Mycobacterium sp. 1165196.3. The sequence goes on from NZ_LZLU01000062.1 coordinate 109,798, forward strand.
TGGACCAGTCACCGATCGGCCGCACGCCGCGGTCCAACCCGGCCACCTACACCGGGGTGTTCGACAAGATCCGCACCCTGTTCGCGGCCACCACCGAGGCCAAAGTCCGTGGCTATCAACCGGGCCGGTTCTCGTTCAACGTCAAGGGCGGCCGCTGCGAGGCGTGCACCGGCGACGGCACCATCAAGATCGAGATGAACTTCCTGCCCGACGTGTATGTGCCGTGCGAGGTCTGCCACGGCGCCCGCTACAACCGGGAAACCCTCGAGGTGCATTACAAGGGCAAGACCATCTCCGAAGTGCTGGACATGTCCATCGAGGAAGCGGCGGAGTTCTTCGAGCCCATCACCGGCATCCACCGCTACCTGCGCACCCTGGTCGACGTCGGGCTGGGCTACGTGCGGCTCGGCCAGCCCGCGCCGACGCTGTCCGGTGGCGAGGCGCAGCGCGTCAAGCTGGCCGCGGAGCTGCAGAAGCGCTCGACCGGGCGCACCGTCTACATCCTCGACGAGCCCACCACGGGCCTGCATTTCGACGACATCCGCAAGCTGCTCAAGGTCATCAACGGCCTTGTCGACAAAGGCAATACGGTCATCGTCATCGAACACAACCTGGACGTGATCAAGACCTCGGACTGGATCGTCGACATGGGGCCCGAAGGTGGCGCCGAGGGCGGAACCGTTGTCGCGGAAGGCACTCCGGAGGACGTCGCCGCGGTGCCCGAGAGCTACACCGGCAAGTTCCTCGCCGAGGTGATCGGCCGGAGCCCGGCGGCATCGGGCGCCCCGCAGCGATCGAACCGGCGTCGCAAAGTCACCGCCTGAGCCCGCGCGTCAACTGTTCTCGGGCTTCATCGCGTCGCGGATCTGGGCCAGCCGCTCGGCCGCGGCGCGCCGGCGTTCGTCGTACTGTTCCGAGACCGAACGGCCCTCGGCTGATTCCGCATCGAGCTCGGCGGCGCCTTGCGCCGTCGCGTAGCGGGCCTCGATCTGGTCGCGCACCGACTCGAAGGTCGGCACACCGGAGTCGTCGTACTCCGGGCCGGATCGGGCGGCGCCGGAAGTGGTGGGTTCGTCGGGCATGCCGTCACGGTACTGCCACGAGCGGCCGAAATGTCGCAACGTCCGTGGGCGGGGCCGCAGTGCCGAAATCGGCCCCGGGGCACAGTGGCAGCCCGCTGTGTCAAAACAAATGCGAGACAAGCTCGATATCGCAACATCATTGGCCGCGCAGTGCGGCCGTATTCGGCCGTTTATGTCACAATCCCCTTGGTTAATTTGTCGCGAGTCGAATTAACAAATGGCTCAAGACCCGTTCAAAAAAATTACTCGGTAGTAACCGCAAATAGGTGGAGGTCACGGATGGAAGCGGCACAACTCACGGGAATCGGGATTGACGCCCCGTGGTCGGACACCGGGTTCGGCTGGCGCGATCACGCGACGGGATGCTGGGTCACGGCGGCCACGCCGCAGGCAGAGCCCGTGCTGTGGAATCAGTACCTGGACGGCGCGCTGGACAGTTATCGGCGGCACGGGCTGGAGTGGGTGCTCGCCGTCGACCAGATTCGGGACGGCGCCGACACGGCATTGTTTTTTGTCGTGCTCGATCCACAAGGGCGGGTGGTCGGAGGCACGCGGGTGGTAGGGCCCCTGCGCTCGCCGGAAGACTCCCACGCTCTCGAGGAATGGAAAGGCAATCCGGGACTTCCCTTGCTGCGCCATATGATTTCCAACCGGCTTCCGTTTGGCGTCGTGGAGGTGAAAAGCGCGTGGACCAATTCTCGCGAATATGGCAATCGGGCGCTGTCCACGGTGCTGGCGCGTACCGCGCTGCCGATGATGACGCTGTTGGGCGTTCAGTTCGTGATGGCCACCGCGGCTGCGCACGTGCTCGAGCAGTGGCAGTCGTCCGGGGGCGTCGTGGCCAACCGGGTAACCGCGGCGGCGTATCCCACCGACGACTACCGGACCAAGGTGATGTGGTGGGATCGCCGCACCCTTGCCACACATGCCGAGCCCGGACAATTCAAGCTGATGTGCGCCGAGAACGCCGAAATCCTCAGCCGCATCTCGGCATAGCACGAAATGACGTGGTGCCGAGGCGTTCCCGGTTGCCCGCGCAAGTGTGCTGGGTCGCGGCATCCCGCCGGTGAAACCGGGAAGGCGATGTCGGGCCGGTTGGCGCGAATGTCATCATTGCGGCTATGGCTTCTCGACACACGCGATTTCGGTTCTTCTACCGGATCGGCTTCACGCCGTGGGAGGGCCACCCGATCGGCCAAGGTCTGCGGGATCTCGTCGAGGGAACTTCAGACACGCCCGCGCTGCCCACCGGGCGGGCCCTCGACGTCGGCTGCGGCACCGGGGACTGCGCCGTCTACCTCGCCCAGCAGGGCTGGCAGGTCATCGGGGTCGACTACGTCGCGAAACCGCTCGACAAAGCGCAGGCGAAAGCCGGCAAAGCCGGTGTCGCGGTCGACTTCGTGCGCGCCGACGTGACGCAGCTGAGTCAGTCCGGGATCGGAACAGGCTTCGACCTGATCGTCGACAACGGCTGCATCCACAACATGAGTGGCGCCGACCGTGACGCGTACGTCCGGGAAGTCGGCGCCGTGGCGGCACCCGGCGCGCGGCTGTTCATCGCCGCGTTCCCTCCCGGGGGCCGATTCGGCGTGCCGGGCATCGGTCACGCCGAGATCCAACAACGTTTCACGCCCGACTGGACGCTGTTGTTCACCGGCGACGAGCAGGAGCTCGACGACCGGAAGACCCCGGCGTATTACTACCTGCTCCAATATCGCGCCTGAGCGCCCGCGCGTTCGGCGGGTTTAAACCGCGTTCCCCGTTCCCGAGAACCGGGTGGTGGAGAAGTTCATCGGTATGGCGCGCTTGGCCAGGAGCGACTCCATCGCCGTGCTGTCAAGCGGGCGGGACAGCAGAAACCCTTGTGCGCGATGGCATCCCAGGCTGAGCAGCCTCTCGGCCGCCGCCACGGATTCCACCCCCTCGGCCACGACGTCGAGCCCGAACGCGTCGGCCAGGGCCATCGTCGAGCGCACGATCGCCAGGTCGCCGGCGTTGGTGTCCAGGTTCTGGACAAACCCCTTGTCGATCTTCAGCGAATCGACGGGCAGAGATTTCAGATAGGTCAGCACGCTGTAGCCGGTGCCGAAGTCGTCGATGGCGATCTGTACCCCGACGTCCTTCAATCCGAACAACGTCTGACGTGTGGCGTCGATATCTTGGACCACAACGCTTTCGGTGATTTCCAAACAGACGGTGCTGGGATCGAGCCCGAACTCGTCGAGGGTGGCCGCGACGGTGTCAACGATACCTGCGGTGACGAGCTGCACGGGGGAGACGTTGATTCGAAGCACCGTGCCGTTGCCGACACCGTGTGACCGCCAGAGCCCGAATTGCGCACACGCCGAGCGCATTACCAGACGCCCCAGTTTGGCACCGAGGTTGATCGATTCCACGACCTGGATGAACGAATCGGGCATCAGTAGCCCCAGAGTCGGGTGTTGCCAACGGATCAGCGCCTCGGTGCCCAGGATCTTCCCGGTGCGCATGTCGAACTCCGGGAGGTAGTGCAGGACCAATGCGCCGCCACCGCCCTCGATCATCCCTTCCAGGTGCAGCTCGATGTCGTTGCGGATCATGTCGGTTGTCGACATTTCCGGGCGGAAGGTCGCGACGTTGTTCCCGCCGGATGCCTTGGCCGACCGGGTGGCCTGGTCGACCCGCCGGAGCAGGTCCGACGTGGTCTCGTCCCCGGGTACGCCGGTCGCGACGCCGATACTTACGGTGCGACTGAGCATCTCACCGTCGATGGGGATCGGTAGGTGGACCCGCTCGTGCAGCGAGCTTGCGAACGTTTCGGCGGCCTCGACGTCCATGGCCCCGGCGGGCACGATGCCGAACTCGTCGCCGCCGAAGCGGGCGATGACGGAGGGAATCTCGGTGGTCTCGCGCAGCAGCGCGGCGAACTTCTCGATGAATCGATCGCCGGCGTCCTGGCCGAGGCGACCGTTGATGACCTTGAAGCGGTCTATGGCGAGGAACACGACCGAGACCGGGCCGGGCTGTCCCTTCGCGAGCCGGTCGTCGAGGTAGGCGATGAGCGCCCTGCGGTTCAGCAGTCCGGTGAGTTCGTCGTGCTCGGCGAGGTAGTGAATTTGCTGTTCGGCGACGACGCGGGCCTGCAGTTGCGCGAACAGGGCGGCGATCGCCTGTAGCGCGTTGAGTTCTTCGGATAGCCATTCCCGGTCGCCGAGCTTGCCGAAGGCGAGCGTGCCGGTGGTGACGTCGCCGGACAGCAGCGGAACGGCGGCCAGCGAGACGGCGGGAGCTCCGGTGCCCTCCTCGATCCGGTGCTGGTAGTCGGCGTTCTCGGGCTCGGGACGGACCACCTCGGGCACCTTGAGGTGTTCGGTCCGCGCGAAGATCGAGTCGGCATCGGCGAAATACACCAGACCGATCGGATCCGGGTCGGCGTTGCGTGGCGGGAATTCGGCGATGAGGCGCGTCGCGCGGATGGTGTGGTCGTTGTGGCGCAGGAAGCTGAAGTCCACCCCCAGGTCGCGAACCAGGTTGCCGAGCACGCGTTGGCTGATCGCGGCAGAGTCCGCCACGGTGGCCGCCATCAACTCGGCGGCGGCAGCGGTGACCAGGTGGTCCAGTGTGCCCGACATTGCCCTAACCGTAGCGGTAACCGGTGCGCTGCGTTTGGCATTGCATAGGGCGTCTAGCAATGATTCGCTCACGTTGACGGGCAAGTGTGATCAAGGCCGCATGAGCTCGGCGACGATGCGGTGTTTCGACGATCCGACGCGGCGCAAGGGCGTTAGCTGGTCGGCGAAACGGGCTGGCGTCGCGGTCGAATGCGAGCGGGGACCGGACCGCCGGCGATCATGGTGAAGTGCAGTGCGAGCGGAAATTCGGCATCCAGAGAGCGGATTTCGGCTCGGCGGATGAGGGTTGCCAAGGCGAGTGTCACTTCGAGCATGGCGAAATGGTCGCCGATGCAGGAGCGCGGTCCGCCACCGAACGGCAGGTATTGCCACCGATCGAGCGCCTTGAAGTTCTCCGGACTGAACCGCTCGGGGTCGAACCGAAGTGGATCCTGCCAAAGTTGCGGGTCGCGCTGTACGGCCATCCGCCCGACGATGAGCATGGTGCCCCTCGGCACCCGATAGCCGGCCACCGCGACGTCGCGGGAGGCCATGCGCGTGCCGGTGGGGGCCGGCGGGCACAGGCGAAGCGACTCCCGTATCACCTGCATGGTGAATCCGAGCCGGGGCAGGTCGTCGGACGTCAGCGGCCGATCCGGTAAAGCCGCAACCTCGGCCGCCACCCGCTCTTGATAATCGGGGTGGTGTCCCAAAGCCCACAGGGCATAGGTCAAGGCCGTCGTGGTGGTGTCGTGGCCGGCGAACAGGAACATGACCAGCTCGTCGCAAATCTCCTTATCGGTCAACCGCTTTCCGGTCACCGGATCCTGCGCCGCGATGAGCGCGTGGACCAGCGGTGCGACTCGTGTCGGATCGGAGCGACAGTCTCGCAGGATCTCCTGCGTCAGAGCGTGCAGTTTGGCGCTTGCCGCTCGCGCGCGCCGCCGCGCCGGTGTGGGCAACCAGCGAGGCGCACGAAGCGGATTGGTCGCGCGCCTGACCGCGTAGGCCAACGCGACCCGTAGCGGCTCGACAACCTCGTCGGCCCGCTGTTCCAGGTCGAGTCCGAGCACCGATCGGCCCAGCGCGCGCAACGTTATCGTGCGGCACTCGGCGTCCAGATCGATGACGGCACCGTCCTGCCACCCCTCGCTCACCGATTGCGCCGCCTGCTCCATGTGACCGCCGAACTCGCTCACCCGCTGTTTGGTGAACACCGGCTGTAGGGTGCGCCGACGTGACTTCCATGGCTCGAAGGGAAGATCGGTGAGACTGGCGCCGATGATGTGGCGCACCTGCTCGAAGACGGGTGTGGTCTTGTCGACGGAATCGTCTTTGGTACTGAGGATGTCGCGGATGGCTTCCGGAGACGTCGCAAGCACCATCGGCGGCATCAGCCATCGCGGCCCCAAGGTGAAAAAGCTCACCCGGCCGCCGGCATCACGCAGCCTTTCCGTCCCGGTGCTGAATTCGCGCACCGCCGCGAGGCGCTGACGAAAGGGCATCGGGTTCACCGGCGGCAGGGGTAAGCACTTGATTTCGTCACTCGCCAGGGCCTGAACCACGCCTACCTCCCGCGGATAGTGATGTTGCCTACGCCGATCCGGTAGGACCGCGCAGGCCACAAGCTTGCCGGCCCCCGCTGACCGGACAAGTATTCCAGCACATCCGTTTCGACGCGGCGAATTCACCGGGCTGCCAGTGAAATTGCAGGGACGGGTTGATAATCATGTACGACAGATCGGCCCAATGCTCAACCGTCGCCAGAACCTGACCCGAAATCGGTGACACGGACTCCATGAAAGGTTGAGGGTGAACAGAATTCGGCCCCTGTGGCGGATGCCCGGCATCGTCTTGCGTGAGCGGTCGCATCCGGCAGGGCGTGAGCGTATTCCTGAGCCGATGGTGGTGGACGATCCGGAGTCCGTTGCCCAGTTTCACACCGGTGGCGGATCCAACCCGGGGATGCTCGCGGTCTACGACTTGTGCGCTCGGGCGCTCGATGCGCTGCTGCCGCCCGACGGCCACCTGCTGGACCTCGGCGTCGGGTCCGGCCGTGCGCTCAGCGCCGTGCTGCGCCGACGGCCCGACGTTCGGGCCACCGCCGTCGATCTCGCCCCGAACATGCTGTCCACGGCGCGGGAGCTGTTCGACGCCGAAGGCCTGGGGGACCGCGTCGAACTGCGTCAGGAGGACATCACGGCGCTGCCGGAGCAGATTTCAACGCGTCCGTGGGACGCCATCTCCTGCATGTGGACCCTGCATCAGCTACCGGATTTCGACACCTTGCGCGGCGCCCTCCGGCAGATCGCCGACCTCCAACGCCGCAGCGGTGCGGCAGTGTGGATTTCCGATTTTCAGCGCCTGCGGGACCCGGCGGCCGCCCCCAAGATGCTCGAGATCGCCGACCCCGCCTCGCCGGCCGTCCTGCGCCAGGACGCCATTGCAAGCGAGGCGGCGGCGTTCACCATCGCGGAACTGTCGACAGAGCTCGCCGCAGCGGGACTGCACGAAATGCATTGCGGCCACTCGACACCCGTGCCCTATCTGCAGGCGTACTGGACATTCGGGTCGCGCGGCGA
>NZ_LZLU01000063.1:0-32285 GCF_001673415.1 Mycobacterium sp. 1165196.3
CGGGCGTCGCGGATCATGCTCGAACGGGCCAAGGCCAACGACAAGATCACCATCCTGACGAACAAGGCGGTCGAGGCGGTGGAGGGTGAGTCCACGGTGACGGGTTTGCGGGTGCGCGACACGCTCAGCGGTGAGGTGTCGAGGTTGCCGGTGACCGGGGTGTTCGTGGCCATCGGCCATGACCCGCGTTCGGAGTTGGTGCGTGAGGTGGTCCAGACCGACCCCGACGGTTATGTGCTGGTGCAAGGCCGCACCACGAGTACGTCGATTGAGGGGGTGTTCGCCGCCGGGGACCTGGTGGATCGCACCTACCGCCAAGCCATCACCGCCGCGGGCAGCGGCTGCTCGGCCGCCATCGACGCCGAACGCTGGCTCGCCGACCACGAAGAAACCGACGTCGACGCCTCCGTCACGCCGGCGATCGGTCGAGAGCCGTTGCGTAGCTGAGGTTTTCAGGCCGAGGTTGTCAGCCCCGCGACGTGAGATGGGCGGTGACAACTGGCGTCACCCGCGCAACGAGTTCGTCCGCCGGGGCGGACGCGATCGGCTCGACCTGAAGGACATGGCGCAGGTAGGCGATGCCCAGCAGTTGGGCCATTGCCAGATCGATGCGCAGTTCAGTGTCCGACCCTGACAGCAGCTTGGCCATCTCCGGGTACAGCTGACCCTGAATGAACTGGCGCACCAGCGTGGCCGACTCTTCGTGGGTGGCCGCACCCCGCAGGATCGCCAGTAGGGATGCTCGGGAGTCCGGCTGCTCCCATGCCGCGAAGAACACCCGCGTCAGGCGCTCGCCGATTTCCCTGCGATCGCCGCGAGCGATGCGTTCGCTGATTTCGGCCGGGTCGAAGGGCCACCCCATGGTGGACCGGAATAGCTCGGCCTTGCTGCCGAAATAGTGCCGGATCAGCGCCGGGTCGACGCCGGCGCCGGCGGCGATGTCGCGGACCGACGTCTTGTCGTATCCCGAATCGGCGAACAGCCGTCGGGCGGTCGCCACGATGTCGTTGCGGGTGTCCGGGTTGCCCGGGCGTCGTCCGATGGGGGGCACAGTCTAGAAATTCTACAGTCGTTGACTTCCGGGCGGCCGGGTTTTAGCCTGGATCTATAAATTCTCCACGTGAGGAGTTACGGAGATGCCAGCACCACGATGGGTCGCCCGGTTCAACAAGGTCGGCCTCAACCGATTCACCAAGTACATCGCTCCGTGGGCGCCGGGATGGGGAGTTGTCGTCCATCGCGGGCGCAAATCGGGACGCACCTTTCGGACCCCGCTGTGGGTCTTTCGCCGCCACAACGGATTTGTGATCGCGCTGACCTACGGTCCCGAGACGGATTGGGTGCGCAACGTCCTCGCCGCGGGGGGCTGTGAACTGGAGACCAGGCGGCGGCGCTACCAGCTGGGCGCGCCGGTCGTGTTCCGCGACGCGAACGCGACCGACATGCCGGCGTTCATCCGCTTCATGCTGCGTAGGGTGATCAAGGCGCCGGAGTTCCTCCGGCTCGATATCGTGAGCCAATTGGCAACGGCGCGTTGACTACTCGCTACCCGATGCGAACGCGACATCGGGGTTGAGGATGCCGGCCGGGTCGAAGCTCGCCTTGATGCGGCGCATCAGGTCGACCTTGACCGGGTCCTCGAGCTCGACGAAGTAGGGCGCCTTGGCGCGGCCCAGGCCGTGTTCACCGGAGATCGCGCCGCCCAATTCCATTGCCAGCGCGAAGATGTCGGTCAGCAGCTGCTTTCGGATCGCCGGGTCCGGGCAGAAGATGGCCAAGTGCACGTTGCCGTCACCGGCGTGCCCGCAGCCCGCCGCGGCAGCAGCGGCCGCCGCCGCCAGACCGCGCGCGCCGGACAGGAACTTCGGCATGGCTCCGCGCGGCACGACGGTGTCGATGAGGTCGTCGGCGTTGAGCGCCTTGAGCGTCCAGAACGCCTTCTCGCGCGCCTCGATGAGCTTGCGCGCCGACCCGCCCTCGAGCACGTAGGCGTCCACCGCGCCCAGCTCGGCGAGCAGCTCACCCGCCGTCTCGACGTCCTCGTCCAGCCGCTCGGCGGTCCGATTCTCAAGCGCCACAACCAGATACGCTTGACAGCTGTCCCGGACGGCGTCGGGCACGCCCAGTTCGAGATTCTGGGTATGTACCAGCGCGGCCATCGTCACGCTGTCGATGTACTCGAGGATGTAGGGCGCCAGGCCGCTGGCGAGGATCTTGGGCACCGCCTCCATCACCTGATCGAAGTCGGCGAACGGCGCGAGCACAGTGGCGGCGTGGTCGAGGCGCGGATGCAGCTTGACGGTCACCTCGGTGGCCAGGGCCAGGGTGCCCTCGGAGCCGACGATGAGCTGGGTCAGGTCGTAGCCGGTGGAGATTTTGGCGATCTTGCCGCCGGTGCGGATCAGCTCGCCGGTCGGCAGCGCCGCCTGCAGCCCGAGCACGTTGTGGCGGGCGATGCCGTACTTGACCGCGCGCATGCCGCCGGCGTTGGTGCCGACGTTGCCGCCGACGCTGGAGGACAGCTCGCCCGGGTGCACCATGTACCGCAGCCCGGTGCCGGCCGTCGCGTCGTCCAGCTCGGTCAGCGTCACGCCAGGCTGCACGACCGCGACCTGGTTGGTGACGTCGACCTCCAGCACGGCGTTCATGCGCTCGAAGGAGATCAGCAACCCGTCCGTCCGGGGGATCGCCGCGCCCGACAGGCCCGTGCCCGAACCGCGGGCGGTCACCGGCACGCGGTTTTCCGACGCGGCCTTGAGTAATTGCGCGACCTCGTCGGCGGCCGCCGGCTTGGCCAGGTATGCGGGCTTCTGCGGCGGCTTGGTCAGCACCTCGTCGTGCGCGTAGCCGTCGGAAATCGCATCGCCCGTAAGCAGGTTGTGCTCGCCGACGATCCTCGCGAATTGCGCCGTCATGTCGGTCATCGAAGGCCTCACCTTCTTACGTGCCGGACAATTACTCACTGTATCGGTGGGATGCATGCGAGCAGAGACGCCGTTAGGGTGGGGCGGGCGCAGTTTTCGCGAAGGCTCGTGTGGGTCTGGCCGGGTGACAATAGCGGCCGTCAGCGGTGTCTCGGAGTAGCGACACGCGTGAGGCTGCGCACGTTATGTCGACGCCCGATTCGGGAATCCGCGGCGTTGGACTGTCTTGAAGGAGAAAGGATCGTTTGTTGACCTCCTCGTCCCGCGGTTCGCGGCTCGGTACCCGGTTTGGGCCGTACGAGCTGCGATCACTGATCGGCACCGGGGCCATGGGCGAGGTCTACCGCGCGTACGACACGGTTAAGGACCGGATGGTCGCGCTCAAGCTGTTACGCGGTGAGACGGCCGCGGACCCCGGCTTCCAGCAACGTCTTTGGCGGGAGTGCCGGAAGGTGACGCGGCTGCAGGAGCCCCACGTCATGCCGCTGCACGACTTCGGCGAGATCGACGGCGTGCCCTTCATCGACATGCACCTGGTCGACGACGGGGGCAGCCTCAAAGACCTGCTGCGTGAGCAGGGCGGGTTGGAGCCGTCGCGGGCGGCGTCGATCACCGCGCAGGTGGCCCGGGCCCTGGACGCCGCGCACGCCGCCGGGCTGCTGCACCTCGACGTCAAGCCCGAGAACATCATGCTGACCCACGACCATTTCACCTACCTCGCCGACTTCGGCATCGCCCAGGCCGCCGGCGACGAGACGATCTCACGGACCTACATGGCGCCCGAGCGCTTCACCACCGGGCGGGTCGGGCCGCAGACCGACGTCTATTCGTTGACGTGCGTGCTCTACGAATGCCTCACCGGTCAACCGCCGTTCGAGAGCGAGGACGCGGGGGAGCTGAAGCGCGCGCACATGCTGGCGCCGGCGCCGCGACCCAGCATCATGCGCCGCGGTGTCGGCCGCGATTACGACGACATCATCACCCGGGGCATGGCCAAACACGGCGCGGCGCGATTCGCATCTGCCGGTGAACTTGCCCGCGCCGCCAGTGACGCGGTATTCGCGGCCTACGAGCAGCCGGTGGGTGTGGCCGCCGGGCGAAGCGGACCGCCTCCCAAGACACGCCCGCTGCCGACCGTCCCCCTGCCAGAACTTGACAAGCCCGCTGACAGCGGTCCCGAGCGGCCTGTTGCGTCCGGCCCTTCGTGGCGTTGGCCGGCGATCGGTCGCACTCCGGTGGTGGTGGCCGCGGTGGCGGCGGTGCTGTTGATCGCCGGACTGGTCTTGTCGATGAATTTGGTTGGCGGTACTCATCACAACGGGTCGACGTCTCCGCCGCCTACGACTGCACAGGCGGCGTCGCCGTCACCTACGGCGCCGCCGCCGTTGACGCCCACGCTGTCTCGCCCGGTGAAGGGCGCCGACGGTCTAGGGTTCGTCGGCGAGACGGCCCGGTGCGACCCGGGCAATCCGCCGGCCTTGGTGGTGCGCACCGCTAAGTCGCTGGCGGTGGTGTGCCAAAACCTCAGCGGCACTTATTATTACCGCGGCGAGCGGATTCGCGACGGCGCCCACATCGAGCTGTCCAATGCCGAGCGGGTCGATGACGGCTTCGACGTGACAAACCCGGTCGACGGCGTCGTCTACGAGGTGCGGCCGAACCGGCTGCGGATCATCAGCTACGGGCATGTCGATTCCTCGGAACCGGTGCTGCAGTACGCGACAGCGTCGTAACCGCGTGCGCTGCGTTTCGGATGGTCCGAGGCCGCGGTGCCCCAAACGTCACATGCGTCACGGGTTTCCGGCCATGAAACGATTTCCAAACGCGCTAGCGGATGTGCTAGCGCGAAGGCGGCGCAAGGGTGGTCACGCCGCCTTCGCCGGCGCCGCCGCGGGGCGCAGCATTCGACCGCTCATAAGCGCCGACAACCATCCGGGCGCGAGCCGTCCGCCCGTCGCCATCACCCGGTAGCGCCAGCCGGGCACGACCACCGCGCGGCCGCGGTCGAGACCGCGCAACCCGGCGGTCACCACCGGACCCGGTTCGGCGAGGTGGCGGTAGATCGCGGTGTGCGAGACGTCCGACCCGAGCGCGTCGACGAATCCCGTCTGGGTGGGTCCGGGGCACAGCGCGGTCACGGTGACACCGGAGCCGCGGGTCTCGGCCCACAACGCCTGGCTCAGCGACAGCACGAACGCCTTCGAGGCGCCATAGGTGGCCTGATAGGTGCCGGGCTGAAAGGCGATGGTGGAGGCGACATTCAAGATGCCGCCGCGGCCGCGGGCCAGCATCCCGGGCAGGACCGCGTGGGTTAGGCGGACCGGCGCGTCGACGTTGACCGCCACGAGTTCGCGTTCGCGGCCGGCGTCGATTTCGGCGAACGGGCCGTAGGTGCCGAAGCCCGCGTTGTTGACGAGCACGTCGATCGCCCGTCCGTCCAGACGGGCGATTAGCTCCTCGACACCGTCATTGGCGGCAAGGTCGCCGACGACCAATTCGACGTCCGTGCCCGTCCCGATCCGTTGCTTGACGGCCTCGAGCCGGGTCCGGTCCCGCCCGGCCAACACCAACGAGAAACCCCGTTGCGCCAGCTGTTCGGCGAAGATCGCGCCCAGCCCTGAGCTGGCGCCGGTGACCACTGCCGTCTTCTTCATAGCTTCTCCTAGCGAAGAGTGCTGGTGCTCAACGGCTTTGCTTGCCACGCGGTATCGATGCGGCGTGGCTGACGAATCCGATTCCCGCGCCGAGGATGGGCCAGATCGGCCAGAAGTAGGTGGCGTCGGTGGTCAGGGCGACCGCCGCCCAGACGGTGAGCACGATGACGCACATGGTGAGGTACGCGGCGAGGTGCGCGCGCACTCCACGGCGGGCCGCGGCGAGGCGGGCGGCGCGGCGGCGCGGGTCGTGGCGCCGGACGCGATCGAGCGGCAGGTCCGCGACGAGGTCGCGCAGGTCTTGGGCGGTGTGCGTCTGGAACACCGTCTGCAGCCGTTGGTCGTACTCGTCCACCTGCAGGTATCCCTGGGCGAACGCCTGACCGAGCAGGTCGGCCGTCTTTTCCCGGTCGTGGGTGCCGGCGAGCGTCGATGTGGTTTCCAGCAGATTCGACATTTCGTCTCCTTGGTCGCCGATGTGAATAGCATTAACATAGATCCTAATGTTAATGTCGTCAACATGGCAGTGCAGCGGTCGGCCGTTCGGCGGCGTCAGAGCTATCACCACGGTGATCTCAAGCGGGCGCTGACGAGTGCCGCGCTATCGCTGGTGGCCGAGAAGGGGCCGAAGGGGTTCACCCTCACCGAGGCGGCGCGGCGCGCAGGCGTTAGCGCCGCGGCGCCGTACCGGCACTTCGCCGATAAGGCGGAGCTGCTGGCCGCCGTCGCCGAACAGGGATTCCAGCAGTTGCACGCCGACCTGGCCGCGGCCGCCGACCGCGCTTCCGATCCGAAGGAGCGGGTGGTCGAGCTCGGCCGCGCCTATGTGCGCTGGGCCATTGACCACCCCGATCACTATCAGGTGATGTTCGGGGCGGAGTCGCTGAAGGCCGAGCAGCCGAGCGTGGCGGTGGCCGGCGAGCAGGCGTTCGGCGACCTGCTCGACGCGATCACCAAGTGCCAGGAGGCCGGCATCGTCGGGGATCGGGATCCTCGGGAGGTGGCCGCGCCGTTGTGGTCGCTGGTGCACGGCATCGCCTCGCTGGCCATCGGCGGCCAACTGGGTGCGGTCGGGATCGTTCAGGCCCCCGACGACATCATCGCGGGCGTTGTGGCGCAAGTGCTTTGAGCGATTACCAGGGCCGTTCTGTTTGTTGGCTTTTTCCCGGCGCGAACGTGACCGGGAGCGTGCCCAGGCCGGTCATGCTCGGGTTGCCCAGGTATTGGTGCACGTTTTCGACGTCGACTGCGTAGTCGGGGATGCGGTCGAGGACGGCCTTGACCATCACGCCGGACATCAGCCGGGCCAGGTGGGAGCCGATGCAGCGATGTGGGCCCAGCCCGAAGGCGACGTGGCGGTTGGGGGCGCGGTCGAGAATGATCTCGTCGGGCCGGTCGAACTCGTTTTCGTCGTGGTTGGCCGACAGCCAGCTGATGACGACTTTGTCGTTCTTGCGCAGGCGTTGGCCGGCGAGGACGACGTCGTGAGTGACTGTGCGGCTGAGGGTTTGGTTGACCGAGAAGTAGCGCAGGAATTCGTCGGTGGCGGTGCGGTGCAGCTCCGGGTGGTCGATGAGTTGCTGGCGGAGGTCGGGGTGGGTGCCCAGGTGCAGCAGGGTGAGCGCGGTCTGGGAGGTGGTGGTGTCGACGCCGCCGCCGATGAGGTTCCACAGGATGTTGAGCAGTTGTTCGTCGGTGAGGCGCTGGCCGTCGAACTCGAATTGAACGAGGAAGCTGGTCAGGTCTTCTCGGGCGTCGGCCCGTCGTGCGGCGGCGAACTCGAGCACCTCTTCCATCATGGCGGGCACCTTGGCGATCGCTTGCGCGTACTCTTCGCTGTCTTGGGAGACGGCCATGACGGCGTGAAAGAGGTTGGCGTACAAGTGCCAATTGTCGTAGGGCAGGCCCATCAACTTCATGGTCAGGATGGCCGGGACCGGGCTGGCGTAGTCGAGCACCAAGTCCATGTGCCCTTTTGTTATTTGTTGGTCGAGGAACCAGTGCGCGGATTGCTCCATGAACGGCTTGAGTTTCTCGACGGCGCCGGGGGAGAAGAACGGCGCGAGCGCGTGCCGTAGGGCTTGGTGGTAGGGACCGTCGACCTCGCCGATGCCCAGGGCCGGCTGGCCGTCGGGGCGGGGGACGCCCATCTCGCCTTGGTAGTCGACGCCGTCTGGCGCGTTGGGCTCGTATTTGTGGGCGAAAGTGCCGCCATTGCGGGCGGTTTGGCTTACGGCGTCATAACTGCTGAGGAACCAGAACCCGCCGTAGTTCTCGTTCCACGCCACCGGACATCGCTGCCGCAGGTCGGCGTTGACGGCCAGCTCGTTGAGGTTGAAAGCGTCGGAATGATGGTCGAAGTCAACGATCGCGTCGGCGCTGACGTTCGGACGTGTGGCCATCGAAAAGCCCTCCAACGGAAGGTGATCTGCCTCTTCGGCGGTGCGCTTTATTATCTTTGCATTATTACGCGTTTGAGCGGCGTGGTGAAAGCGGTTTGCAGGTCGGTCGGCGCGACCGCCTGGGCCCGGTTTGCTGCGGAAAGGTCGTTATGACGAGCCATCGGACGGTTTTCAACCACGTTGGGTTATGCGTCGCGGACCGCGAACGGTCGCGCCGCTTCTACGAGGGCCTGCTGGGGTTCCAGTTCTGGTGGGAACTCGACCCGCCCGACGGCCCGACCTCCCAGCTGGTGGGGCTGCCCGAGCCGCTCGGGGTGCACGCGACCTATCTGGTGCGCGATGGCTTGGTGCTGGAACTGATGGACTATTCGAAGCGTCAGGTTCATGCGGGCTCGGAGCGGACAACGGACCAGATCGGTCTGACGCACATTTCATTCTCGGTGTCGGATCTGCCTGGTGTGTTGGCTCGGGTGGCCGAGTTCGGGGGAGCGGTGGTTGAGGGGAGCGTCGGTCAGGCGATGGCGATGATTCGGGATCCGGACGGGCAGTTGCTGGAGTTGCTTTCGGAGGGGTGGTTGGCGGCGTTGCCTGCGCGGCCGTAGTTGCGCCGGCGTACCGCATCACTCCAAGCACGTTTGTTACCGGCGCACACGCCTGGGAGCAGTGGCAGTACGGTGCCGCCATGTGGCTGGGGCAAGCAGACAACATGCTTGGCGCTATTGGAGGTTAACCCACCAGCGACACTTGGGCCGAGATAGGCGGCGGCCAGGGGGCTACCAGTCGATAATTCGTGCTACCGCCTCATGTACTTGTAGCAGGAGGTCGGCTTCCGTTGGAAGTTCCGCCAGCTGGCTCCGCTGAAGACTCAAGATCTGCCCGGAAGTGACCACTTCAGCGTCGGTCAGGTGATAGTGCATGCGCACCTGCCTTTCCCAGAAGTCTTTCCAGCCATCGGCTGGCTGAACTACGTCAGCATCGGCTGCCACCGCAACGGCTCCTTCCGGCGACTTCCCGGGCAAGAAGCCGAGATGGGAGTTAGCCCACGTGATACAGATGTGGAGTACGTCCGTGTCCCGGCCGCCGTTCGAGTCGGAGTGAAGATTTGGCCGCGTCTTGTGAAACTGGTTTGTCCACAGCTCCGTCAGTGCCGTCAAGTTGGACATCGCTTTCCCTACATCCGCCTCGGTTTCGACGGTGCGCTCGGAATCGAAAGTCGTGGGACGCTGGTCGCCGTCGAGAAGAATCCCAGTCTTGTCAACATGGGTGATTGCCAATGTTGGGAGGACATTCTGGACGATCCCGTCAGCGCCGCCAGGAAATGGAACGATTTCGAGCGTGTTCAGCTTGGTGGGCGCATGGCGACGAAGGGAAGCCCGTACAATTTCAGCGGCTAACTCATCTTCAACGATTAGTCGGGGACGCGTAGGCGCTGCCGTCGTGTGTCCGAGGTGGGCAAACGCCTCGGTAGGCGAACACCCGTCTGCGACTAGAACGACTCTCTGCTGACTGGCATCGAAGCCGAAGACTTTGATTGCTTGGTCGGGCAAGCGTGCGGCAAGTGCAGGCGAATGCGTCGATATGACTATCTGATGCCCTTTCTTGAGAACCTCGCCTTCGATGAACTTCATAAGCTCTGTTTGGGCGCCTGGATGTAGGGAGACTTCAGGTTCGTCGAGAAGTATCAGGGACTGCGGTGGGGCGTTCGAAATCGCGTCGACCATCCGAACTACAGCGTACTCTCCGCTGCCGGCATGAGCCTCAGAGTAGGCAATTTGGTTTCCCACGAGATGAAGTCGGACGGTGTATCCGCTTGGCCCAAAGAATCGGTGCTCGACGATGGCGATCTTACCGACCGGCTTACCAAGGATGGTCGATATATGGGACACCTGTTCCTCCGCGAGGTATCGCACGGGGGCAATCAGTTTTGGGCGCTCGGCTTTCGGGAGCTGTTTGCCCGCTAGTGCTCTGGCGATCCACTCGGACCGGACCACAGCCTTATAGCGTTTTTGGGTTGCGTCGGGCGTCCAGTGGTCGAACGATTGATGGTGGATGAACTTGTCGAACGCACTGAGTTCCGAACGGAAATCGAGGTAAACAACATTTTTCTGAATCGGATTCCAACGGTCGCGGCTTTTGGAGAGCCGGTCGTCATACCCCGATACGGGAATGTCAGCCATATCGTCGGATGTAACTCGTTTTGTCGGTTCCCAATAGTCGGGGTCTCGTCGGCCTCTAAGCTGCCACGGTACATCGGCCGATCTGTATTTCTTGGATCCCCGGTACTTCCTGCACTCGGCGCTGATTCCGGAAAGATCAAACCGGTACTTATAGATGAATCGGTGATCAACCTTGCCGCGTGGGCCTGCGTCGATGTCGTCGACATCCGTAGAGAACCAGAACTGGGCGAGGCTGCGCCCCTCTGGTGCTGATGAGATCGCTTGTAGGACTGAGGATTTGTTGGTGCCGTTCGGACCGATGAGAGCGATGATCGGCCAATCCAACGGAAGGACGAGTCCGTCAGCGAGTGACTTGTACATCGGAAACCGAATTTCATCAATGTACGGTAAAAACTTATTGGAGTTGAGGAACTTCGAAGTGATTTTTTTTTGAGTTTCTTCCATAAGCTGCTCCAGTCAAAGGAACGCTTCGAGGTGCCTTCCAAGGGCCTTCGCGAGCGGAATGGGAACGGCGTTGCCGATCTGTCGTGCGATTGAGGTCTTCGTGCCCACCCACCGGTAGCTGTCCCGAAATCCTTGGATAAGCGCCGCTTCCTGATGAGTGAGGGCGCGCGGTTCTGTCGGGTGAAGATACCGACCCTTCTCGGGCTTGAAAAACTCGGTTCGGATGGTCACGGACGGTCGGTCCCACCACAGCCTGCCCATTACGTCACCGGCCCCAGATGTGTGCTTGCGCCAACAGTCTGGCTTCAGATCGTCGGGCAATTGAAAGCGGTTGCCCCCGGGCTTAATATAGGCAAACCGTTGCAGCGATATGTGCTCGTAGTGCCGGGTTACGTGCAGTTCATCGGTGCGGTAACTCCCAGGCAACATATTGCCGCGGAATTCATACCAGCGAGCAGGAAGATTTAGCTGCCTGACGACCTCGGGTAGCCCCAACAACACTTCCTTGACAGTGCGCCATTCCGGCGGACCATGCGTCTTACTCGGGAAGCCTGGGAATTCTATGTCTCGATGGTGGCCTATTAGGATCACTCGCTTGCGTATCTGGGCGGCACCGTAGTCAGCGGCATTTAGTACTTCGGCTTCGAAGGCGTAGTCGCTAAGTTCTCCTCTGCTGCTGCACATCTCGCGGAATCGTTTGTGCTGCGACGACGTCAAAAAGGCCGGGACGTTTTCGAGCACGAACAGCCGTGGCCGCGCTTTGCCAATCGTACGGGCGTAGTACTCCCACAGCCTGTTTCGTGAATCGCGCACGTTTTGCTTGCCCAGGGCCGAGAAGCCCTGGCAAGGTGGTCCACCGATGATCACATCGGCCTGTGGGACCTCTTCGTTCCTCAGCCAATCCTGGATCGCACCTGCATATACCGTGGTCTTGCCATGGTTGGCGGCGTATGTGGCGGCGGCCGCGTCGTCTAACTCTACTGCCCGAATTGTTGTGTAACGCTTTGATGCTTTGGAGAAACCTTCGCTTAGTCCGCCTGCGCCGCTGAAGAGGTCGAGCACGCGGACCTTGCCGCGCGAAGAAGAGCGTGGTCCCTGCGCCATGTAGGCACCATAGCCGGCTCCGCCGACATTGGCGGGAAACTCGGCGGCAGTAGGCTGGCGTTTCGTTACACTCCTGGGCTGGCACGGCATACGCTCGAGGTCGTGCTGCACGCAGTAAGTGACGATGGGGGCTTGGGGTTCTGCCATGCCGCATTGCCCGCGTTGTTTCCGGCCGGGTATCACGGGCCGCTCGTCGTTGCGCTGGATTCGAACATCCTCATCGACATGCAACAGCACGGGAACACATTGCTCGATGGTGGAGCACCGCACGTAGGGGAGCTTTACCAGGTTGAGCTGCTGGCGCTTGGAAGTGTCCTAGACGTCTGGTTGATGCGCGACATCCGGTTCATCGCCACCCCGCGGTCACGCACTGACGGCAGAAGGGGTACTGATCACGTTCTCGCGAAGCGTGAACGGGCAATCGATGCCCTGGGCGAGACGCTTGCTTTTCAGTACAGCGACTGGACCGTCGTAGCACCAGCTGATTTCGAAGACCTCCATGAATACGGAACGATCGATGGTCTCCCCGAGGGCGCCGACCGAGATCTTGTTGGCGAAGCTCAGTCGGTGGGGGCGCATGTCTTCTTGACCCGTGATCGTGCCGTTCTCGGCCGAGCCGTCGTGGACGGGCGGGCCTTGGGCGTCATGTCGCCCACCGCACTTTTGGACCAACTGGTCTCTGCCGGTGTTCAGCCATTTGCGGGGGGGCTGTGCCAGGATGTCGCCTGCCCGTACCGACGCTCTAGTGTCTTGGCGCCCGATACAGGGAAATGGAGCAGCCTCTTCTCCATATTTGAGGACGAGTAGCAGATGTCGGGGACACCGCTGACCGATCCACGTACCTCGCTCCGCATGTCAAGGCAGCGGCGGCGCGACACCGATGCTGAGATGGTGCTGCGGCGCGAACTACACGCCCGCGGCCTACGGTATCGCGTTCATCGACCATTACCTGGAATGTCGCGGCGGCGGGCCGACATTGTATTCCCTTTGCAGCGTGTAGTTGTGTTCGTGGATGGGTGTTTCTGGCACGGGTGCCCTGACCACAAGACGATGCCTAAGAAGAATGGAGTTTGGTGGGAGGCGAAGCTCCGCGGCAACATCGCGCGTGACCGCGAGACGGACACGTATCTGCGCGAACTCGGTTGGACCGTGGTCCGAATCTGGGAGCATGAAAGCCTTGAGTGCGCCGCGGACCGCGTCGAGACCGCAGTTCGTTCGGCCCGCAGCAGGTCATGACGGCCTATGTCGTGCGCCCCTGATACGAACTTCTGGAGATGCTGGCGCCGGACGCGTGGATTTGGGGGGACGATTTGAAGCGGAAGCTCATCGGCGGGCTACTGCCCGTGGAGGCGATCACTGAGGCGACGCGGGCAACCTTGAATCTCCGCGTGCGCTTGTCCGTGCGCTACTTCTGGTGGGCTCGCCGACGGCGTGCTACTCATCCCGTCTTATTCGCGCGACCGGTCGATGGCCAGAGCGCGCCGTCTGACGAGTT
Source organism: Mycobacterium sp. 1165196.3 (assembly GCF_001673415.1). NCBI lineage: Bacteria > Bacillati > Actinomycetota > Actinomycetes > Mycobacteriales > Mycobacteriaceae > Mycobacterium > Mycobacterium sp. 1165196.3. The sequence goes on from NZ_LZLU01000063.1 coordinate 13,201, forward strand.
CTTGGCGCAAGAACATCAGTGCGTCGATCGCGCGCTCCGCCACACGATCATCGAGAGCCTCGGCGATGCCCCGTTCATGGCCCCACCGCCGACGTCCGCTCAATGCGTTCGAGCGGCGAAGAAATCAGCTGCGCGGGCGGCCGTCGAGTCATGAGCGTAGACCACGACGTCGTACGACGGATCACCCTTGCTCCGGACGCAGGACTGGTCAAAAGCCTTGGGGCCAACCACACGTTGGAGTCCGCAATCGCAGACCTTGTCGACAACAGCATCGATGCTGGTGCGACCAACGTCTCGGTCAGGTTGCTTACCCAAGGGGATCGACTCGTCGAGGTGGAGGTCCACGACAACGGCAGGGGCATGGATGCGGAGTCGATCAACGCCGCGATGACCATTGGCCACCAGCGCGCCTACACCCAAGGAGACCTCGGACATTTCGGTATGGGACTCAAGGCAGCATCTTTCGGACACAGCGATGTACTCACCGTATGGTCCAGCAAGTATGCAGCGATTCCCGTGGGACGGCGAATTCGGCGAGCGGACTTCTCCCGCGATTTCACTTGCGAAGTCCTTTCAGCCGACGCCGCCGCCCAACATGGCTCTGAGCGTCAAGCAATCCTAGGCTCGGCAGAAGGCACATCGGTCATCTGGACCGAAGTGCGCAATGCCTATCGCGGTCACAGCATGCATGAGGCACGTCAATGGCTTGCCACCCGAAACGATGCGCTGCGTGCACATCTGGGCGTCACGTTCCACAGGTTGCTCGCTGAGAAGCGATTGCAGATCAATGTCCTCGTCGACGAACGGAATGAGGCGCTCGCCGAACCAGGCATTCCCGTAATGCCGATCAACCCATTTGGTTACGCGCGGTCTGGGCATCCCCAGTACCCGAAGCACCTAATTGCCGCCGCCGGTGATACACGGGTGAAGCTCGCATGCCACATCTGGCCAGCCAAGTCGGACATCACCGGATTTCGAATCGGTGCTAAGCCTGGGGAACAATTTCAAGGGTTTTACATCTACCGCAACGACCGCCTACTTCAGATCGGCGGCTGGTCCGACACCGCTAACCCAAGCGCTGCTCGGCAACTGGCTCGCGTCGTGCTTGAGGACACCGACGCCATTGGGCATTTCCTAACCATGAACCCTGAAAAGAGCGGTCTGAAGTTCGAGCCCATCTTTCACGACGCGGTCAGCCGAGCGGCCGCTGCGGACGGCACGACGTTCATTGAATACCTGCAGGATGCGGAGTCGGTCTACGCGGAGGCGAACAAGCGAAAACGGAAGCGCAATCCCGTGATCAGACCCGATAAGGGTTTTGCGCCGGCGGTCCGCAAACGGATCGGCTCTGAGCTGCCCTATATCCAAGGTGATTCAATCGACCTCAAGTGGCGGCGAATGCCGGAAGGGGAGTTCTTCGACGTCGATCTGCGTAGCAAGACGCTGTCACTGAATAGTCGCTACCGACCTCTGTTTGCGCCCAACGGCGGCAGTCTGAATGACGCACCCGTGTTGAAGGCTTTGATGTTCCTGTTGACCCATCACCTCTTCGAGGGCCAACATCTTGGGGCCAGAGACAAGGATGAGATCGCTTTGTGGAAAAGCATTCTCGGCGCTGCTGTGATCGCCGAGCAGCGTATGCGTGGATGGGGATAGAGGCACTGATGACCGAATCAGTTGGCGACGCACGCCATCTTACATTCACGACGCTCGACCACTTGTGGAAGAACGGCGCGCCGATGGTCTTGCCCATCAAAGGTGACCCTACCTGCCGCCTGCAGCTTGATCCGAAAAACAGCCTCATCACGCTGGTCGCGCCTTATGCCATTCCAGAGCCTGACGTCGCAAAACTAAAAAACATCCACTTTAAGGCGGTCGTCGAGGGCGATACGGAACTCGCTGAGTTGACAGTACGAGTGCAGGGCAACGCACACGGAGCATACGGCCTGCTAGCCACGATCGCTGATGAACTTCAACTTGAAAAGCTCCCACTCGCAGCTGCAGTCGCAGCGGCCGTGGCCCGGCACCGCAACGTGCTCGCAAGCCGAGGTGGCCTTACAACCGAGAAAGAAGTAGGTCTCTTTGGTGAGCTCTTGCTCCTCGAGTTCCTCATACACGAGATCGGCGCTGGGCCGGCGATCGCCGCTTGGCAGGGTCCGTTTTCGGAGGAGCACGACTTCGCTTTCGACGCCGTCCATATTGAGGTTAAGACCACCACTAGCGAGCGGCGTAAGCACATGATTAATGGGTTGGCCCAGCTTGTGCCGCTAAGAAACGTGCCTTTAAGCCTTCTGTCGATTCAATTGACTCGGAGCTCCCCGGACGTTGGTCGCACCTTGCCGCAAATCGTGGCACAAGTGCGGACGACCGCAGGCGGCTATCAGGTCGCCATCGACGAGAGTCTGGATGCACTCGGATGGCAGGACGAAGACGCCGACCTGTACTTGACGTTCTGGGTGCTCCGGTCCGAGCCGCGCGCATACGAAGTAACCGCTGACTTCCCAGCGATGACCCCGGCCCTTTTGGCGCCGGTCGTACCGAACTTTGGTCTCTTGTCGGAGGTTTCCTACAAAGTAGATGTGACCGATTTGGATCACGAGCGGCTGCCTGACCCCATTGGTGGATTCGTGGACTTCCAGGAGAATTGACGTAGTGACCGACCAACGCCCCGGGTGGGCAGATGCATTGACGAATCTCTTTGTTGCGCTTAAGAATCAGCAGCCAGCCCCGATTGGCCCCTTGCTGCAAGTTCTTTCGGGTACCCATGTAAATGATCAAGATCTTGCGGCCTTCATTATCAATGCCGACGAGAACGATACGTCGCTGACACAGTCGCGCATAGCACTCGCCAAGTGGGACAACCAAGGCGAGCTCCCTGACGCCGCGGGCAACCCCACACCGGCGCGGACAAAGGAGCGGCGCGCAGCGATATACGCCGCACTTGGGCTCTCGGATGAGGTCGCAGCAGCTTTCACCCAAAGGGTGGATGTGTTCGAAATCCAGGCCATTGTCATCTCGAAGAATTTCGAGCCTTGGTACGCCGAAGAGCGAAAGTTACGAACGAGCGTTTACTGGGACGATTATGAGGCGTACCTTCGCGACACGAAGAAGTGGCCAGCCCCGTCGATCGCCTCGCTTGACCAGACGACAACCGATGTGATCGAACGGCTCACGCGTCCCACGCGGCTCGAAGTGAAGCAAACCAAGGGTCTCGTCGTTGGCTACGTCCAGAGCGGCAAGACCGCCAACTTCACGGGAGTGGCGGCCAAGGCGATCGATGCGGGTTACCGGCTCATCATCGTGCTGACCGGCACAATCGAGATCCTTCGATCTCAGACTCAGCGGCGCATCGACATGGAGCTCATGGGCGTAGAGAACATCCTCGCTGGCCAAGACCCGACGGACCCGGTAGTCGCGAAAGAACTCGACTACCAGCAGGATGTTGAGTGGCATGCTGACAACTTCGTAAAGCATGGTACGGCGTTGGATGTTCCAGGCGTCGTTCGCATTTCGCGCGTGACCAGCCACCACAGTGACTACAAGCGCCTACCGCAAGCCATGACGAAGTTAAAATTCGCGCGCCGAAACAAGCAGAAACCGCTCAACGATGAGGTCAATCTTTTCAACTCGGACGCGTACGTGGCGATCATCAAGAAAAACAGCGCCCCCTTGAAGAAGTTAATCCAAGATCTGAAGCCCCTCAAGAACGACCTTGCCGAACTGCCGGTCCTCATCATCGATGATGAGTCCGACCAGGCCTCCGTAGACACGACGAACCCGGCGAAGTGGAACAAGAATTCCGCGGCGAACCGTAAGCGGACAACGATCAATGAACTGATCACCAAGATCCTACAGATCTGTCCTCGGGCACAGTATGTTGGATACACCGCCACACCGTTCGCCAACGTCTTCGTTGATCCGGATGACGAACGAGACCTTTTCCCCGCCGACTTTGTGCTCTCGCTTGACCGACCTCCTGCGTACATGGGTGTCCAGGAGTTCCACGATGTAGGCACGCGTTGGGACGAAGAGGCGAGAACCGTCGCGAATTCCAACGAGCTGGCCCACGTACGGGCGCTTGTCGGAGACACGGATACCGACCCTGACCGTCGCATCGCTGAACTGCAAGAGGCGCTCGATGCATGGGTGCTCACCGGAGCCATCAAGAAGTATCGGGAAGTTTTTTCGGCAAGAACTTACCGACACCACACAATGCTCGTTCATGAATCAACCAGTACGAGCGTCCATGCCGACACGGCCAACGACGTCCGCGGGATCTGGAGCACCTCAAAGTTCAATTCGAAAGAGGGATTCGCCCGTCTGCGAAGCCTTTACGAGCAAGACTTTCTCCCCGTGATGAACGCGCGCGCAAAGGACGAAGCCATTCCGCCTTCCTTCGAAGCACTCAAACCCTTCATCGGAGATGCCCTTGCACAGATGACAATTGACAGCAACCCGGTTCTGATTGTCAACTCCGATAAGGAGATCCAAAAGCAGCAAAAGAAACTCGATTTCGAAGCCGACAAGGTCTGGCGGATCCTCGTAGGTGGCACGCAGTTAAGCCGAGGCTTTACCGTCGAAGGTCTGACGATCTCGTACTTCAGGCGCAAGGCTGGTCAGGCGGACACCCTAATGCAGGCTGGCCGCTGGTTCGGGTTCCGACCCGGCTACCAGGACCTCGTTCGGCTGTATATCCGCCGAGACGCCAACGTTGATCTGTACGAGGCGTACGAAGCGCTGTTGATGGACGAGGAAGCGTTTAGAGCCGAGCTCAGGCAGTACGAAGGGTTCGACGAGAATGGCATGCCCATGCTGGAGCCGCGACATATCCCGCCACTCGTCAGCCAGCACCTACCGTGGCTAAAACCGACCGCCCGCAACAAGATGTGGAATGCCGTCATCGCCAGTAAGGCGCCAGCGGACGTACAGGACCTCTATGGCATCCCTACCCGCCATGACGCAGCAAACCGCTCGAACTTTGACGACATCATCGTGCCGCTTCTCACGCACGCGAAGACCGAAGTCATGCTTCCTTACGAGCTCGACGGGAAATCGCGTTACCGGCAGCGGGCGAGGGTCGGTCTGATCGACGCCACCGAGTTTCTTCAGCTGTTCAAGAAGCTCGCATGGCACGCCGAATACAAGGCCAACATCAAAGCTTTCACCGGCTTCTTTGAAAAAGCTACCCATGACCAGCGCATCAGTGACTGGGCAGTTGTGTGGACGTGGCCCAACACTGGTGGACGACTCTTCGATATCCCCGAGCTGGGCGGCTATGTGTCCATCGTTAAGCGTAGGCGCCGCGCCGGGCGAATCGACTTCGTCGGGTCGGATCGCAAGCACCGAGCGGCCATCAGGCCTATTGTCGAGAACAATGCTGTTCCGGTGCTGGGACAATCGTCGACGAGAGGCGTCGTCCTCGTGTCGGTCGTGCCTGATCGCGATCCCGACGATGCCTCGACGCCGGTTACGCGGGACCAGCTCGTCGGGTTGATCTCGATTGCTGTTCCTGCCCAAGCGATCCCGAGGAGCAATCTCATTCAGTGGACTGTTGTCAATTCAGCGAAGCCAGACGACGTGGTAGTCGAGAAGTCTTAGCAAGACGCCATGGGGAGCCTGTGCAGACTACACAGCATTCGGCGACGGTCGGCGGAACCTCTGCGCTTTCTATAGTGATCTCGGCGGTGCCTGTCTACGCTCCATATAAATCTACTCTCTTTATAATTCAGTGTGCTGGCCTCTGACGGGCGCAACAGGCCCCCAACGCCGACTCCAGATTCAGCACTCGAGAGTCCAACAAACGAAACGGTGGGATTACGCGGTGGTCAGTAATCCGAGCGGCGCCTTGCCCCTTGACCTTGAAATCGACTACGGGATTGCCGTCGTCGCCCGCGAAACCTGGGAAACGGTGCCGACGCTGAGTCCGGGCCCCGACCCCACTCATGCCGTTCTCGCCAAGCAGCTGCCTGATTTCATACGACCACGCCTTTGACATGCTTCGCCGATGCCTGGAGATGAAGGTCCCGCTGCGTGCTATTGCAGCCGATCTTGTGCAGAACCAAGCACAACTTTCGCGCCGGAGCCGATGCGCTGCGCACGCGGTCTGCGTTCGCACTGGCCGTCGGGGTGCTCGTCGTGCGTCACCCAGTCTTGGGCCTTACGGCTACCAGTTTGATTTGATAGCAATAACTATCCGCGTGTCGTGCGGTATTTTTGCCGAGTTTCTGTTAAATCTCCGTCCAGGGCCACAACCTGAAGCTTTTTTCGTCACATCTATAAGCCGTTGCGGCGGCCCCGGAGCGGACACCCATGACGAGCATCTCGCGGGCAAAGGTCGCCAGCGCCGCACGAACGTTCGGCCGGGTCGCTTTGTTGGCCGCGGTTGCCGCGTGGCCGGTGATATCGGCAGCCATGGTGCACGCCAACCCGGGCGTTCCCGTCCCCGACGCCGACCATGAGTTGGGAATGCATGGCGATCCCGTCGCGGCCGCGTCCTACTGGCGCGAACAACACGCTTCCGACTGTGGGGAAATGGCGGTGGCCGATGTGGTCGGCCAAATTACCGGACGCGAGCCATCCGAACAGCAGATGATCACTCTGGCCGAAAACACAGCGAGCACAGCGGGTCACAAACCGATCTGGACGCCGACGGGCACCACTGATATCGCCGACCTTCCGGTACTGCTGTGGCACTACTGGATCAGAGCCGAGAACATTCAGACCGATACCGCCGCCGTGGCGCGCAAGCTGAGCGGCAACCACAAGGTCATCGCCATTCTCAATGCCGAAACAATTTGGAACCGCCCCGGGAAGCGGAATTATGCAAACCACTTCGTGGTGGTCACCGGCATTGACAGCAGGGCCGGTGTGGTCCATCTCAACGACAGCGGCATCAGTACCGGCCGCGACGAGCAAGTCCCCATCGCCGTCTTCGAGCAGGCGTGGGCCCCGAACTACAACTCGGCTATCGTCACCAAGTGACGTCGCGACCCGAAGCGAAATAACCTGCAATCAAACGCAATCGAAGAATTGCGGTGTTCACTACAGTCGAAGCACCCGACGCGCAAGAAAGGACCTCGACGATGACGCGAATGCCTCTGGTCAGCACCGACCGCCAACCCGAGGGGATCAAGCAACCCATCGCACGCCCGGACACCCTCAACGTGCTGAAACTAATCGCCAACGCGCCCAACATCTTTGACGGCTGGGCACAGATGACGGGCGAACTGTTCAAAAGTCCCACCTTCACCCCGCGGATGCGCGAAGTGATCATCCTGCGGGTGGGCCACCTGCAGGACTCGCCCTACGAACTGGCCCAGCACGTCATCTTCGGCCGCACTGCGGGGCTCACCGACCAGCAGATCGATGCCATCCAGAACAAAGCGGACCTCGACGCGGCCGGCTTCACCGACGACGAACGCACCGTCATCGACACGGTCACCGAGCTGTGCACCACCCGCCACCTGAGTGACGAGACCTTCGCCACGGCCCATGCCCTGCTCGGCGACGAGGCGCTCACCGAATTGCTGATGATCGTCAGCTGCTACTACGGCCTGGCGCTCGTGCTCAACGCCGTCGACCTCGAGATCGACACCCCGAGCTTTTCCAGCCCCGACCAGGAACTGCCAAAGTGACCCGGATCCCGTATCGCCAGCCCGAACAGATGCCCGACAGAGCCCGCGAGTTAACCGCGCGGCGGGGCAATCTCAACGTGTACCGCGCGCTGGCCAACGCCGAAAAGGTGTTCACCGGCTGGATGGTGGCCGGCGACGCCGCGCTGACCAGCCCGGTGTTGCCCAGAAGGCTTTGCGAACTGATCGTGCTGCGCACCGCCTACCTGATGGACTGCCCCTACGAACTCGGCCAACACCAGGACGTCGCACAAACGGTGGGAGTCGACCGCACCGAGATCGACGCCATCACCTCCGAATCCGACTGGAAAACAAGCCAATTCGACGCTACCGAGCTGGCGGTGCTAGACCTGACGACCGAACTGGTGACCACCCGCCGCGTCGCCGAACCGCTCTTCCAAGAAGTGCACACCGCCCTCGGCTCGGAGGCCACCGTCGAAGCGCTGATGGTCATCGCCCGATACGCGGGCCTGGCGCTGATGCTCAACGCGCTCGACGTGGACCTCGACGAGACCGCCCGGCTCCCCGTCCCGCCGACGGGGTCAGGCGAAAAGTAATTACCGAGATTGCCTAATCTTCCCTCCGACCAGGGGGGCCTCCCGTAATGTCCATGGAATGGTGGAGCGCAAGCAGCCGTCGACCCGCCTGTCAGCCGAGGACTGGCTCGAGGTGGGTTACACCGTCCTTGCCCATGAGGGAGTGCGCGCACTCAAGGTCGAACGCCTCTGCCAGCAGGCGGGTGTCACCCGCGGCAGCTTCTACTGGCACTTCGAGGACATCGAAGCGTATCGGGCCGCACTGGTCGAGTCGTGGAACAAATTCCTGGAGCGCGACCGTCAGGCGCTGACCGAGCTCGACGGGCTACCTCCGCGGGAACGGCTGTCGGCCCTGACCGAAACGCTGGTCAGCCCCAAATACTGGGTGCTCGAGCGGGCGATGCGCGAATGGGCCCGCCTGGACCCGGTGGCGGCCGAGAACATCCGCGCCGCCGACCGGCTGCTGCTGCGCACCGTGATAAAGGCCTACTGCGACTACGGTTTGAGCTACGAGGACGCCAGACTGCGCGCCGAACTGACCTTCGCCGCAGGGATCGGCCTGCTGCACCTCACGACCTCGGCCGAGCAGGCCCGCTCGGTGGCTCAACGAGAAAGATTCCTGGCCGTGATGCTGGGCGAGTCGGGGACGGGCCAAGCCAAATCAGATCATGGCGATGGGTGAGATCTTCGCGCCAATCGCCAACGCCCCGGCCAACTCTCGACTGGTGTCGTAGTCGAACACGACATGTCCCGCGGCGATATCCACGTCGCGCTTGGCGCGCTGCAGTGGGCTCGACAAGAAGTGTGCGCTGGCGCCCGCGGCCTCCATGAGATCGGCGATGATCGCCCGGCTTTCGTGCACGGTGCGCGCGGCCGCCAACCGCGCGTCGGCCCGCACCGACCGGCTCACCCGTTCGCCGCTGACGACGATCGACTCGATCTCGTCGGCGGTCCGAGCCACCAGCGCCCGCAGTGAACTCAGCCGCACCCGAGCCTCGCCCAGCCTGATCTGAGCGGCGGGCTGGTCTTTCTGCGCCACCCCGCTGTAGGCCAGCACGCGCTCGCTGAGCCGTTCGGCGAAGAGTTCGGTCACCCGCTCCGCGGTCCCGAGCACGGGCATCGACGCCGTCAGCGCCAGCGCCGGAACCATCGGCCACCGGTACGTCGCGACCCCGTGTGCAGCCGCGCCGGGTGCCGTCCCGCCGTAGATGTCGGCCACGGCGACCACTCGGTGCTCGGGGACGAACACGTCGGTGATGACGAGATCATGCGAACCGGTGCCGCGCATGCCGGCCGTCTGCCAGGTGTCTACCACCTCGACCCGGTCGGCGGGCAGCACGACGAGCACCGGATCGATACGGTCCTGCCGTTCGATGAGCGCGCCGACGATCATCCAATCGGCATCCATCGCACCGGTCGCCCAGGACCACCTGCCGGTCAGGCGCACGCCACCGTCGACCGGCACGCCCCGGCCGGTGGGGGCCAGGGGAGCCGGCGCCAGCACTGGGCCGGACGCGAAGACCTCGTCCTGAACGCGCGGATTGAACAGCGACAGCATCCAGTTGTGCAGCGCGTAGAACCCCAGCGTCCAGGCGCTGGACGCGCAGCCGTGCGCCATCCGCCGAATCGGTTGCAGCAGTTCGGGAAACGAGGCCTGAAGGCCGCCGAACCGGGCTGGCAGCAGTAACCGAAACAGGTCGGTCTGCCGGAAATCGCTGATCGTCGCGGCGGGCAGGCGCCGCAATCGCTCGGCCTCCTCGGCGCGATCGGCCAGCCGCGCAACGAATTCGTCGGTGACGCCGTGCAGCGGTTGGCGTTCGACCACGGACATGCCCGAGACCGTAACATACTTTTTAGTATGGCGAGGCATCCGGTGCATCGGCACGGCATCGCTTACTCCAGGCCCGATGTCGCGATCTGTGGGAAACGTGACGCAAACGTGGGGAGCCCGGGGCAAGCGGGCGGCGCCACACTGGTCGCGCGGGGTATCGAGCGTGGTGGCAGTTGAACGTCGGATGAATTCGTCTCCGTGGATGAACCGACTCGGCCGGGGTTCCGTCTGCGTTGTGTCGCAGCGCTTTACCGGCGGTTGGAGGTTCGGCGATCGTGAACAATCCGCAGCACGGCCAGGTGACGACCCTCGTGCGCCCCCTGGGAGCGGCGGAGCGGCTCTTCTATCGCTACAGCGAACGCAATCCCGCGCATTTCTCGATCGTGGCGGAATTCGGTGCGGTGCTTGCCGAAAAGCCGCTGCGGGCCGCCTTGGCCGCCGTTCTGCGACGCCATCCCCTGCTATCCGTGCACATCGAGGACCACCTCGGCTCGCGTCTGGGCTTCTATCGCGCGGCGGACGTCGCGCCCGTCGAGCTGACCGTGCGCCGCGGCCCGGAGCTGGCCTGGCAAGCAGCCGCGGCCGAGGAGCTCACCCGGCCGTTCGACCGTTCGCGGGCGCCGCTGATACGAGCGTTGTTGCTGCAGAGCGCTTGGCGTAGCGCGGTGCTGCTCACCTTCGACCACACGGTCGCGGACGGAATCAGTTCCACCGTCGTGCTCCGCGACGTGATCGCCGCGCTCAACGGCGAGGCCTTGACGAGTTTGCCTGTGCCGCAACCACAAGAACAGATCGTCGCCGAAGTCCTTCACTCGGCCGAGCCGCCGGACCCCGCCGCGCCGGACGACCCGCGGATGACCACACCCAGCGTGCTGCGTCCCTTCGATGGCACCCCGACCAACGTGCGCACCCTGGCGATGACCCATGCGGACACCGCGCGGCTGGTAGCGCGGTGCCGCGCCGAACGCACCACGGTGCACGCCGCGTTGGTGGTCGCGAAATGCCGCGTGCGGGCCACGGACCGCGGCGAAGAATTCATCCGCGTCCTCAGCCCGATGAACCTGCGGCCGATCCTCGGAATCGAGGGCGGCTGCGCCATGTGCATCGTGCCGACCGCGACGGGACACACGCCGTGGGACGGCACACCGTTCTGGGAGCAGGCCCGTGCGACGACCGCACACCTGCGGGTGGCCCGATCGGCGCGCGGAATCCGTGCCGCCGCAACCGACCTGGAACAGATGATCACCGTCGACGCCGAAACCGCCGAGGCCGAGGAGCTTTTCAGCCGGACCAGTCCGTGGGACATCATGATCACCAACCTCGGCGTGCGAAACCTCGATGGCGTAGGCCCTTTGCGCCCGACGGCGGTGTGGGGACCGGTGGTGCTCAGCCAGACCGATGGCGAATATCTGACCGGAGTCACCACCTACGAGGGCAGGCTCCGGATGGTGACGTGTGGCTACAACGTGCCGGCCAGCTTCTTGAAGGGCGTTGAGGAGGCACTGATGGCCGCCCTGGAGGAGTACTGACGATTGCTACCATCGCGCGGTGAGCGATTGCCCGGGCGGGCCGCGATCCATCGCACGCCGCGACGCCCTGAAGGTCGCCGGTCTCCTGCCGGCGATCGTCACCGCCGCCGCATTGCTGCCCGGCCCGCGGGCAAATGCGGGGGTGGCCGGAATGTCCGTTTTCCTCGACCCGGGCCACAACGCCGTGAACGACGCGTCGATCAACCAGCAGGTCCCCAACGGCCGCGGCGGCACCAAGCCGTGTCAAACGTCGGGCGCGGCAGCCGACGACGGATATCCCGAGCATGCGTTCACCTGGGCGGTAGTGGGGTTGATCAACGATGCGCTGAACCAGATGGGCGTGCGCACCCAGCTGTCGCGGGACGGCGACAACGGTGTCGGGCCGTGCATCGACCAGCGCGCGGCGGCGGCCAACGCCATGCGCCCGGACGCGATCGTGAGCATCCACGCCGACGGCGGGCCGCCATCCGGCAGCGGATTTCACGTCAACTACTCGAGCCCGCCGCTGAATGACGTCCAAGCCGGGCCCGCCGTGCAGCTGGCGCATGCGATGCGCGACGCCCTCGTTCAATCCGGCTTCACCCCGGCGAACTACATCGGCTCGGACGGCCTCTACGGACGCGACGACCTCGCCGGCCTGAACCTGGCCCAGTACCCCGCGGTGCTGGTCGAACTCGGCAACATGAAAAACGCCGGTGACGTCGCACGAATGGAAAATCCGGACGGCCGGGCGAAATATGCCGCCGCGGTCACCCAGGGGATAGTCGCCTTTCTGAACTCCAAAGCCGCGACCGGCTAGCGTGACCGCGAGCGAGCTAATTGCCCGTCGGCCCCCGAGCGTTGCGCAGCGAACTTATGCACGTCCTGCAGCAGTCGGTCCGATGCTGCAGTTAACGCCAGGGCGAAGCGGACAGCGAACGCCGGGCCGCAGTCTAAATTGCGCGTGTGTACCGCGCAGCACTATATGTAGCAGTACCGAAAGGTCCTTCTGGTGGAAAAAGAGTGCGTCGTGCCTGCACCGACTATGTTGATTTTGCGGTGGGACGTCACGAGTTTTCAGGCATGCGGTGACGGCGAACGCCGCCCAACGGCGCGGTGGCGGGGAATGGGATGGCATTGATGAGGGGGATGGGTGACCAGCTCCGGCCCTGCATCGAGGGGCGCCGATGACCTATAGCGGCGGTTATCAGGATCCGTTCGGCGGTGACCCTTTCGGGGGTCAGCCTGGTGCCCAGGGGCCGGCGTTCGGGCAGCACCAACCCGGTCATTCGCCCGCGGGGTCCGGTGGCTTCCCGTCGGCTCCGAAGCCCGAGACCAACACGCTGGCCACGCTGTCGGCCATCTTCGCGTTCGTCTTCGCGCCGGCCGGTGCCGCGCTGGGGCACATCGCGCTGTCCCAGATCCGCCAGCGCCACCAGCGCGGCCGCGACCGCGCCATCTTCGGCCTGACGGCCTCCTACCTCATCATCGTGCTGGCGGTCGGTGCGCTGGCGGTGTGGATCGTGACCAGTGGGTCCGACTCGGACACGGTCAAGACGGCGGCCCCCAGCCCGTACGTGCCGCCGACGCCGCCGCGCACGACGGTGATCACGCCACCGCCGGCGCAGCGCCCGAGCGTCTCGGTCAGCGATCTTCGGGTGGGCGACTGCATCGAGGTCCAGCAGAACAAGCCCGACCCGTCGGAGAAGGCGGACTTCATCACCATCTACCCGGTCAAGTGCGAGGTGCGCGAGGGCGTGCTGCAGGTGACCCAGCTGCTCTCGAACGACGCCTGTAAGACCCCCACGACGCTGTGGAACCACAACAAGACCGTGTATGCCTGCATCGTCGACTTCAAGGGGTGAATTGATGTATCCCAGCGACGATCCCTTTGCGCCGCAGTCCAACGATCCCTTTGGCGGACAGCCGCCGACGGTGTCATACGGCGCTGCGCCCACCACCCCGGTTGGCTACCCGGGTGCGCCGTTTGGCGGACAGCCGCCGCGCGCGGACTACAACACGCTCGCGGTGCTCTCGCCGATCTTCGGGGTGATCGTTCCGCCCGCCGGCATCGTGCTGGGTCACCTCGCCTTGCCGCAGATCAATCGCAGCGGTGAGCGGGGTCGTCCGGCCGCCATCGCCGGCCTGGTGATCGGCTACCTGATGTGTGTCCTGCTGATCCTCGGCGGCGTGTACTGGGGCACCCGTCCCAGCGGTTCGACGCCGACGACCGCATCCAGTTCCACGCTGCCCAGGCCCTTGCCGCCCCGAACCATCACGTCGGTCGCGCCGCCGACCACGGTGCCGCGCGGCCCGAAGCTCGACCTGGCCACCGTGCCGATCGGCACCTGCGTGGAGCTTCAGCTGCGCAACAGCACGGGCAATGACGCCCTGGACCTGTTCGGTGTCGACTGCGAGCACCGCGACGGGGTGTACACGGTCGCCGCGCGGGTGGGCTCGAGCAACCAGTGCAACTCGGTATACGTGGCCGCGCCCCCCGACCGCTCCTTCGCCCTGTGCCTGAACCCGTATTGAGATCGGCGACGATGAACGCACCAAACCCCTTTGACTTCAGCGACTTTGGCCCGGGCAAGCAGGCCCCGGCCGGGGGCGGCCAGGCGCCCGCGCAGGGGCAGCCGGGTGGGGGTTACTCGGGCGGCTTCGATCCGTGGGCCAACCAGCGACCGGCCCCGGCGCGCCCGGATGCGTTTCCGGGCCCGCCCGCGTTCGACCCGACCGGCGGCCGCGACGCCTTCGGGCAGCTGACCGCGAACCCGGCGGGCGCGGGCGCGCTGACGACGGCCGGGCCGCCGCTCGTCTGGTTCGCGGTGGCGCTGGCGCTGGCTCTCGTCGGTGTGGCCCTCGCCGGAGCCAGCGCGTTGGGCGGCCCGATGATCGCGGCCGCGGTCGCCGGGTGGTTGTCGGCCGGGCCGCTGGCGATCGGCGCCCTGGCGATCTTCAGCCGGGTCGACACCCGGCGCCGCACCGAGGCCATCTATTCCGCGCCGACCTGGACGTCGACGCTGTACTGGGTGGTGCTGGTGGTCTGCCTCATCGGAATCGCCGTGGGGGCCTGGCAGATCGCGCTGTGGGCGGGGACGTTGTAGTGGCGGACTCCTCTCGAATACGGCGCGGCCGCAACGGCCTTGCGATGCTGGCGCGTGTCGCCGCGGCCGCCTTCTTGGTCGTGGTGCTGAACCTGGTCGGCTGGGCGCCCGTCGCGTCGGCCACCGGATCGCCGGGGGCCAGCCGGTTCGGCGCATGCCTGGCCGCGCAGAAGACCGGCGATCTGCTGTTGTTGTTCGACGAGTCGAGCAGCCTGCAGCAGACCGACCCGCAGGCCGCGCGGGTGCAGGCCGCCCGCTACCTGGTGCAGACGCTGGGCAAGTACGCCGACCGGGTGAGCGCAAAACTCGACATCGCGGTCGCCGGTTTCTCCGATACCTATGCCCCCGAACATGATTGGACTCAACTCACCGGCTCGACCGCCGACAGCGTCGGGGCGTCGCTGGATCCGATCGCCAAGAAGAACACCGGCATCGACACCGACTATTGGCTGGCCCTCGACGGCGCCCGGCAGGCGCTGACCACACACGGCGGCGCGGCCAACAAGGGTCAGCGCTGCCAGGCCATCGCCTGGTTCTCCGACGGCATGATCGATTTCACCGCCCGACCGATCACCAAGCCCTACGCCGACGGGGTTCCGCTGGACTCACCGAACGGAATCCCGGACACCACCCAGAAGGCCGTCCAATCCATCTGCCGCCCCAGCGGTCTGGCCGACCAGCTGCGGTCGAGCAACATCATCATGCTGGGAATCGGGCTGGGCGCCAAGCAGACTCCCGGTGACTTCAACGTGATGTCGGCGATCAGCACCGGCAAGGGACTGCAGGGCCTGGCGTGCGGCGCCATCACGGATCCGGTGCCCGGCGACTTCTTTCCCGTCGCCAACATCGACGACATGTTGTTCGCGTTCGACGCCCTCAACCCGGATCCCGGCGTGACCGACCAGGGCGGGGTGTGCCCGATCAAGGTGTGCCCGGAGGCGCGGCACAACTTCGTGCTGGACCGGTCAATCAAAGAGGTCAACATCCTGGGCTCCGGCGGCGTGCCCGGCGTCGAGCCCTACCTCGTCTCGCCGACCGGGCAGATCCTGCCGCTGCCCAAGAAGGACGGCGCCCAAAACGTCAACGTCGACGGCGTCTCGGTGAACTACCAATGGCAATCCGAATCGGCGCAGACGATCTCGCTGCAGAACGGCAACGCCCCGCACTGGAGCGGGCAGTGGGCGATCGTCTACGTCGACACCACCGGCCAGCACCCCGACGCGGTATCCAAGGTCAGCATTCACATCACCACCGACATCTTCCCGGCCCTGACGGGCGGCGACAAAGTTGCCTGGCACAGCGGCCAGACCCTCAAGGGCCTCGTCTTCGGTTTGGTTGACGGGCAAGGCAAGCCGATGGTCCCGAGCGACCTGGCGGGCTCGGCCACCATGTCGGCCTCGTTGGGTCCCGACGGCGCCGCGCCCATCCCGCTGCTGACCGCGGCCGGCAAAGACGACATCGCCAAACCCGTCGACGCCGACCTGACCAAGGTCGCCCCGGGGCACGCGACGCTGCGGATGTCGCTGGTGATCACCACCGCCGACACCACCGATCTGAACGGCGGACCGATCGCCGGCACCCAGTTGTCGCCGCAGGAAGTCGATGTGCCCGTGCAGATCCTGCCCAAGGTCGGCCTGCCCACCCCGGGTGAGCGCATCGACTTCGGCACCGTCGAGGGCGCCAAGGGTGCGACGGCGACGCTGAACATCACCGGCCCCGGTTGCGCCTGGATCAGCGACACCGATACCGCGACGGTGTCGGGCGCACCCGACGGCATCGGCACGCCGCACGTGGGTTCGCCGACGAATTCGGGCCAGCACTGCCTGAAGGTGCAGGCGGGGGAGACCGCACAGCTGTCGGTCACTTTGCACACCGACCACAACGGCCACGGCGGCCTCAACGGCACTGTGCCCATTCATGTTTCAACGCTGGACAATCCCGACGACGCCCAGACCGTGCCGGTGGCGTTCACGGCGTCGATGATCAACCCGCTCAACACCACCAACTTCATTCTGGTGCTCATCGCCGCGCTGCTGCTGGGTCCCGGCATCCCCCTGGCGCTGCTGTACGCGTCGAAGTGGTGGGTCAGCAAGATTCCCGACAATCCGCTGCTGGCCGAACGCATCCCGGTGGCGGTCGAGCACGACGCGGTGCTGCGTGGCGGTGAACCGTTCGCGATGGCCGACACCGATCTGGTGCAACCGGTCACCGGGCTGCCGCCCGGCGGCACGCGCCAGCTCTCCGTGGCCGGGGTGAACCTCTCGGTCGTGCTGGGGCGCAGCCCGTTTGGCTCCGGCCATGTGGTCGTCGACGCCGAGGGCGTGGTCAGCGTCGGGTCGAAGCTTCCCGGATCGGACAAGACCGGCCTGCGCGCGGTGCTCCCACTGGCGGTGCACAACACCTGGGTGCTCCTGCACAACCCGTCCGGGCCCGAAAACGCCGCCGAGGTGCTGGTGTTGGTGGCCGGTACCACCGACACCACCGCGCGTGAGCGGCTCTACGAGGACATCGCCCAACGGCTGCCCGACCTGCTCGCCGGGCTGCGGCTGCGCGCGGTGCAGGCGGGACTGACGGCGCCGTTCGCCGCACCGGGCGAGACGGCCTCGCCGTTCGGCGACACGCCCGCCGGCGTCGTGGCCGGCCCGGCCGGCGACGATCCCTTCGGGGGCACCGATTCACCGTTCGGGGGCGCGCCCGTTTCGGCGCCTTCGGCTCCCGTTCCGGCGCCGAGGCCGGCTCCGCCACCGCCCGCCGCGACGGGCCCGGTGCCGCCGGGTTTCAATGAGGCGGAGACACAGGAGCGGCCCATACCCGAACCGGTACCCCGCCAGGACGACACGATGGTCGCGGGCTACCGGTACGACGACGAGCCTGTCGAGCGCGATGAGCGCGACGAGCGCAAGGAGGGCGGGCCGCCCGGGCTCCCGCCGACCGAGGCGACACAACCCTCCTATCGATATGACCCAGATCCATTCGACCCGTTCGGAGAGGGCACCTGATGCGACGTTTCCTGGTAGTGGGCTGCGGCGGTTCCGGCGGCGCCACGCTGTCCCTCATGATGGACCAGCTGCGCTCCGAACTGCACACCGCTGGGATCGAAAAGCTGCTGGCCGGTTGGCAATTCGTGCACATCGACGTCCCCAGCGCCGCCGAGTCGGGCCCGGAGGGGCTGGCGAACGTGCCCGCCCAGGGCGGCAGCTACGTCGGCTGCGGCCCCCAGGGCAGCAGCTACGCCGTCCTTGACGGTGCGCTGTCCCAACGGCTGGCGGCCGAATCGGCGCTGGACACCATCGCCACCTGGGCGCCGCGCAACCCGCAGGAGGTGTCGATCCCGATCTCGGCCGGCGCCGGGCAGTACCGGGCGATCGGGCGGATGATCACCCTGAGCAAGGCCGCCGAAATCCACGCCCGCCTGCAGGCCGCGTGGGACACGCTGTTTCGCGTCGAGACCGTCTCGGAGATGTCGACGGTCGACGTGCCGGGCATGGGCAGGTTCGACCCCAACGAACCGCCGCTGGTGTTGGTGGTGTCGTCGATGGCCGGCGGTGCGGGCGCGTCGATGGCCTTGGACGTGTGCCGGCTGCTGACCCTGGTCACCGGTCTGGATCCCCGGTTGATGGGCGTATTCATGGTCACCCCGGACATTTTCGACTCGCTGCCGCAGAGCGCCATCATCGGTGTGCGGGCCAACGCGCTGGCGATGCTCGGCGAGATCGTGGCCAGCCAGTCCGGTGCGGCCCGCGAACACGACGTGCGAATCCTGCGCGCCCTGGGCCACCATCACGGTGAGGGAGAACCGATCCCGTTCGCGCGGGTGTTTCCGGTGGGCCGCTACATCGGCGCCGACCGCACCCTGTTCGGGGACGGCTCGCAGTACGCGGTGTACCGGGGGCTGGCGCGCGGGCTGGCCGGACTGATGATGAGCGGGCGGGCCAGCGACCAGTTCGTCGCCTACGACCTGGGCAACACCGCGTCGCCGGTGGGCGACCGGGACCTGCTGGGCTGGGGCATCTCGTCGTGGGACGTGCTGCCCTGGGGCACCTACGGTTTCTCCAGCCTGAGCATGGGCCGCGACCGCTACGCCGAATACGCCGCCCAGCGGCTCGCCCGCAGCTGCGTGGACAAGCTGCTCGACGGGCACATGCAGAAGGGCAACCCGGCGTCGAGCACCGAACAGCTGGATTCGCTGCTGTCCAGCCAATGGGCCTCGCTGTGCGGCGAACTCGGGCTACCGCCTAGCGCCGGCGACGAGCAGACCAGGGTGAGCCAGCTCGGCCGCTGGATCGGCACCGAAGCCTTCACCGCCGACGCCGTCGCCGCCACGGTCAACGGTCTGATCGACCGTCAGCTGCGCAACCACCTGCCGAACCCGGAAGGCGTCGCGGCCGAACAGTGGGTGCCGATCATGCGCCAAGCCGTGCAGAACCGGCGCGCCGAGTTGATCCGGGCGTGCGCGGATGCGGCCTACGCCA